>NZ_JAFCUI010000005.1:0-174217 GCF_049896445.1 Acinetobacter sp. TWP2-2-3 | reverse complement strand
CTGAGCAAATTAATACACTGATTCAGGAAATCGAAGATCATTTTATCAGGCAATAAAAAAGCCCCACATTTTTGGGGCTTTTTTTTAATTTATGACTTAAGCAACTGCCGCTTCAGGCTGAGATTTGTCGTCCAATTGAGCAAATTAATACACTGATTCAGGAAATCGAAGATCATTTTATCAGGCAATAAAAAAGCCCCACATTTTTGGGGCTTTTTTTTAATTTATGACTTAAGCAACTGCCGCTTCAGGCTGAGATTTGTCGTCCAATACTGACCAGATATCCAGGCCTAATTCAGCATGCAGGTCAGGAAGATCAAGGAAGATACTTGCACCAAGTACTTCATGCTGGCATTTTTGAGCCAGTTCATTCACAGCTTTTAAGGTTCCACCGGTTGCCAGAACATCATCCACAATAATTACTTTCTGGGACTGAACGTTCGCAGACATTTCTAAACGATCCAGACCATATTCCAGGCTATAACCCACACCGACCACTGGAGGTGGCAATTTACCTGCTTTACGCACCAACAATAAGCCTTTGCCTGTACGTTGTGCCAACAAGCTTGCCAACACAAAACCACGCGCTTCAACCGCAATAAAGCTTTCTACTTCTGCCAGTTTGTCAGCAGGAATGCTGGCAATCAAAGCGTCAGTCAATGGACCAATATTGCTCATGAAAAGTGGGGTCAAATCAAAGAAGCAAATTCCTGGTTTTGGAAAATCTTGGACCGTACGAATGTGAGACCACAAAGAAGTAGACAAATTGCTCATGGGAGATCTTAAAAAAAGAAAAGGAATATGGGAATTTTAAACCTATTTGAGTAGAGCGGACAAGCCAAGCTGCCTAATAAAAACCCGACGTTTAATTACAAGATATTGATTTTATTATATTGATTTATTTTAAAAATATTTAATCCGGACTTTACTGATTTTAAATTACCTAAAAACTCAAGTTTTTACTGCACGACTTTGGTCTATCCCACAAGATAAACACTCATTTTTGCCATCGTCAGCTTTTTATCCTTTAACCGCCTACGCCAGAAAAGCTGATTGGCGTGATTTTTAGATAAATGAGGAATGTGTCGTCTATTCTGCTGCTAATTTCGCTGATTAAGCTTTTATTCACTTTACTTTATGAATAGAACTGCGTAAAAATTTAGCCAAATATGTTCACTGTTAAAAAGTCATATTCTTTTAGAGTCTTGCCTTTTATGGATTTTAAGCTGACGCCTACAGTTGCTCAGTTTTGGAGAGTTACATGAGAAAGTTTCAATGCATCGTATGTGGATGGATTTATGACGAGGCAGAAGGTTGGCCTCAAGACGGGATCGTGGCAGGCACCAAATGGGAAGATATCCCAGATGACTGGACCTGTCCAGATTGCGGCGTGTCTAAAATTGATTTCGAAATGATCGAAGTCTAATCACGTCCAGTTAAAGGCCATATCCATATGGTCTTTTTTTATGCCTTTCAATCATTTATACAGCATGGAGCTCTACCATATGGAAACGACTATGCATCCTATCGTCATTATTGGTTCAGGTATGGCGGGTTATGCCGTAGCACGTGAATTTCGTAAACTCAATCCAGAACATGAATTGCTGATGATCTGTGCGGATGATGCGGTCAATTACGCCAAACCGACGCTCTCCAATGCTTTGGCTGGCAATAAAGCGCCTGAACAAATTCCACTAGGCGATGCGGCTAAAATGTCAGCACAGCTGAATATGCGCATTGAACAGCATACCTGGGTCAAAGCCATTCATCCGGAAGATCATCAGCTGGTTCTGGAAAAAGATGGTCAGGAAAGTACGCAAAATTATAGCAAACTGGTATTAGCCATCGGTGCCAATCCGGTACGTCTGGCGATTGCCGGTGATGCCAGCGATGACATTCATGTCGTCAACAATTTAAGTGACTATAAAGCTTTCCGTAACAATCTGGCAGCACGTGAAGACAAACGTGTAGTGATTTTAGGTGCAGGCCTGATTGGCTGTGAATTTGCCAACGACCTGCAAAATACCGATCATCAGGTTACCGTCATTGATTTGGCGCCTCAGCCGCTTGGCCGTTTATTGCCAGAACATGTTGCTACTGCATTCCAGAAGAATCTTGAAGAAACCGGCATTCACTTTGTCTTGGGCACAACAGTCGAAAAAGTCTCTCGTGCGGACAATGGGGATTATCTGGTCACGCTGGCCAATGGTCAGTCTTTGGTCGCTGATGTAGTGTTATCTGCGGTGGGCTTACAGCCAAATATTTCTTTGGCGAAACAGGCAGACGTACATACCAGTCGCGGAGTTTTGACCACCGCACAACTGGAAACCAACCAAGCCGACATCTATGCTGTAGGTGACTGTGCCGAGGTCAATGGAACTTTATTGCCTTATGTCATGCCGATCATGCAACAAGCCCGCGCTTTGGCAAAAACCTTAAACGGTGAACATACCGCTGTACATTATCCGGCTATGCCAGTGGCAGTCAAAACGCCTGCTGCACCTTTAACGGTATTACCTGCACCAGTTGATGTTGATGTCACCTGGGAAACTGAAGAGTTTGACGATGGCATGCTGGCTAAAGCGCTCGATGCTAACGGCACCTTACGTGGTTTCGTGCTTTTGGGCGCCACTGCAGCCAAACAGCGTCTGGCCTTGACCAAACAGGTTCCTGACTTGATTCCTGCTGCGGTTTAGAGGTTTAATAGCAAGGATATTTTTTAAACGAAATATCCTTTAATTAGGACAGCGACTATGTACAGCGCAGCACAGTTTAATCTTTCCCCTTATACCTCGTTCATGCATGAAACCAAGGTCGATCTTGGCAATGGGATCCAGCTACATGTCGAGGTTGGTGGAAATCCGGAACATCCCACCATTTTGCTGATTATGGGGCTGGGTGGGCAAATGCTGTACTGGCCTGACTTTTTCTGCAAGTCACTGATAGACAATGGCTATCACATCATCCGTTTTGATAATCGTGATATTGGTCTGTCTTCAAAAGTCCATCACAAAGGTCCACGCCTGAATACCCTGAAAATGATGAGCCGTTTTGTGCTGGGTCTGGGTAATCAGGGTGCACCTTATGATCTGTATGATATGGCCGAAGATGTCAGTCTGTTGATTGAAAAAATGCAGCTGGAACAAGTCTATGTGCTGGGTGCTTCGATGGGCGGTATGATTGCCCAGATTCTGGCCGCGCGTTATCCGGACAAAGTCAAAAAACTGGGCTTACTGTTTACCAGCAATAACCAGCCGATGTTGCCACCGCCCTTCCCTAAGCAACTCTTTAGTTTGATTGACAAACCGGCTTCAACAGATGAAGATGGCATTGTTGATCATAGTTTGAAACTGTTTAAGATCATCGGCTCGCCAGGTTATGTCAATCATCTGGAAGCGGTACAGACCGCCCGTAAATTATATAAGCGAAGTTACTATCCTGCTGGTGTACTTCAACAGTTTTTAGCAATATTATGTACAGGCTCATTGCTGCAACTGGACAAGCAAATCAAACAAGAAACCCTGGTAGTCCATGGTTCTCGAGATCGATTGCTGCCTCCTAGCCATGGCAAGGCCGTTGCGAAAGCAATTTCAGGGGCTAAATTTGAATTAATTGATGGAATGGGGCATGATATCCCACCGCATTTTATTCCATATCTTAGCGAATTATTTGCTGATCATTTTAAATCATAAACATTAGGACACTATGGCTGCATTACCATCCCTAAGACAGCTGTCATACCTCGTAACACTGTCAGAGACGCTACACTTTACAGAAGCTGCTCGCCGCTCCTTTGTCACCCAGTCAACCTTGTCTGGCGGCATCATGGAGCTGGAGCGTTTACTCGGTGGCGTACTTGTTGAACGCGACCGCCAGAATGTTCGTTTAACGCCTCTTGGTGAACAAGTGGTTGCACGCGCACGTGTTCTACTGGCCGATGCTCAGGACCTAATGCGTTTAAGTCGTGAGATGAGTGAACCTTTAACCGGTGATCTACATCTCGGCGTCATTCCAACAATTGCACCTTTCCTATTGTCCCAGCTGCTGGATGAAGTGCATAAGCAATTACCAAAAATCCAGTTGCATCTGCATGAAGCGCAAAGTGAAAAGATTGTAGAAAAGCTGGAACATGGCAACCTGGATATGGTGGCTTTGGCATTGCCTTTCGACACCCGTGGTCTGAAAGTTGCTGAAATTGCCAAAGAGAATCTGTATCTGGTTTACCAAAAATCTGATCAGCATGCTGCACAAGCAAACTCTTTAGAAGATCTGGATCTGTCTCGCCTGATGTTACTTGAAGAAGGTCATTGCCTGCGTGATCATGCCTTGAGTGCCTGCCCGATTGGTGAGCGTAAAAATGATCACCGTTTAAAAGCCAGCTCACTGCCGACTTTAATCGAAATGGTGTCTGCAAATCTGGGCTTTACCCTGCTGCCTGAAATTGCGATCCATACCAATATGATTAAAGGCAATCCTGAGATTCAGGTAAAAGCGATCGATTCAGCCCCAAGTCGTACCCTGGCATTGGTAACCCGTAAAAGCACACCGCTGCAAAGCGAGTTTGATGTGCTATTACAGATTTTCCAGAAAATCACTCAGCACGATGCTGCCTGATCTATAGATAATAAAAAGGAGCACATGTTGCTCCTTTTTTATATCTTGAATTGAATGCATCCAGTCCGCCTAGAAACTTAGAATCTCTACATTTCAGCTAAATCACTATTCTTTGGGATAGGCATTTGCATCTGCCTGATTCACAGTATAGCTCTCTATCAGCATCTACAGGATCGCGTTTTATTGGCTAGCCTTTTGCCTGCACCGGTTTTAGTGATTCGTTCACCGACTGGACTCGACCTGTCAAAAATCCAGACCGTGCTACAGCAACTCGGCTATCAGCCAGATATGCTGCTGTATGCGGACAATATGCTGTCCGCACAATCCATGATTACTGAACATCTGCCTAATCTGATTCTTTATCATGCAGCAACAACTTCAGAGATCAGTGTGATCCGTCCGCTGAAACAGCAAAGCCTAGATACGCCCGTTATTGCCATACTCAATACTCATTCCACAGCACTGATCTATTCAGCCTTGCTGTCCGGCGCAGATAGCTATATGCAGCATCATGATTCATTACCCCAGTTCGCTGATAGTCTAACAACTGTCTTGCGCGGTGGAGCCTACATTCATACTGAATTGGCAGATTATCTCCTGCACCAGCCCAGCGTTAAAGCCTGTCTCAACTTCGCTGAATTACAGTTATTACAAGTAATGAGTCAGCATAAATCGCAAACCGAACGACAAAACCAGCTTCAGATGAAAGATTATCAGATGTATAGTCAGGTCAAACACATCTATCGAAAACTGATCAGACTCAGCTTAAACAGTTCAATTGTATGTTCGAAATAAAAAAGAGGCTGAATATTCAGCCTCTTTAAATACTTAAACTTATTTAAACAGCTCTAACAGAATACGTTGTGCATTATGCGGTTTTTCACCTTCTTTGGGCTGTGCCCGCAGCCAAGTACCATCACCTTGCAATAACCAGGATTGCTGATTGTCTTTCAAGTAATTCAACAGACCTTGTTGATAGATGCGTTTTTTCAAGGCTTCATCTTCGACCGGGAAACAGGCCTCGACCCGATTAAACAGGTTACGATCCATCCAGTCTGCACTTGAACAGTAAATACGTGAATTGCCATTATTGCTGAAATAATACACGCGGGTATGTTCCAGGAAACGCCCGACAATTGAACGCACCCGGATATTTTCCGACAGACCCGGCAACCCCGGACGCAAACTGCAAATTGAGCGGATAATCAGGTCAATCTGTACCCCGGCCTGAGAAGCCTCATAGAGTTTGTTAATCAATTGCATTTCGGTCAGTGCATTGACTTTGACAATAATCTGCGCCGGTTTCCCTGCTTGAGCATAGGCAATTTCATTATCGATATAGTTAAGTAACTGGGCATGCAAAGTAAATGGCGCATGTAGCAGCTTTTTCAGCTTGGCCATTTTCCCCATACCGGTCAATTCCTGGAAAATACGATGCACATCTTCACACAGATCTTTATCTGTCGTTAATAGACCATAATCGGTATAGATTCGTGCATTGCCGGCATGATAATTACCGGTACCCAGATGCACATAGCGCACCAGTTTGTTATTTTCCCGGCGCACCACCAGAATCATCTTGGCGTGAGTCTTGTAACCAACAATGCCGTAGACCACGACCGCACCCGCTTCTTGCAGGACATTGGCCACCGCAATATTGGATTCTTCATCAAAACGTGCACGCAATTCAATCACTGCGGTGACTTCCTTGCCATTGCGGGCAGCTTCAGCCAGTACCTGCACAATTTCAGAATCTGGCCCACTGCGGTACAAGGTTTGCTTGATCGCCAGCACTTGCGGATCGCGTGCCGCTTCACGTAATAATGAAATGACCGGCGCAAAAGATTCAAAAGGATGGTGCAGCAAAATATCCTGTTTCTGCATCGCACTAAAAATATTTTCAGATTTTTTCAGTACTTTAGGAATGATGGGAGTATGCGAGTCATAACGTAAATGCGGACGTTTAAAGTTAGATAGCAAACGTGCCAGATTGACCGGGCCCGCGACTTTATAAAGCTGCTCGTCGTCCAGATCAAATTCATTCAGTAGATATTCATAAATATGCTGCGGACAATTTTCTGTCACTTCCAGACGCACGGCGCGGCCAAAACGGCGTGAACTGAGTTCGCCTTTGAGTGCCTTGGCTAGATCTTCAACATCTTCATTCAAGGCTAAATCGGCATTTCGGGTAACACGGAACTGATAACAGCCAGTCGCCGTCATCCCCGGGAACAGATCAGACACATGCTCATGAATAATCGCCGACAGCATCACATGATGTTCTTTTCCATCGGTCAGTTCATCCGGTAAACGTACCACGCGTGGCAGTGAACGCGGTGCGGGTACCACAGCCAGATCAATCTGACGGCCAAAAGCATCTTTCCCTTCCAATGTGACAATAAAGTTCAGTGATTTATTCACCAGTCTCGGGAATGGATGCGCAGGGTCCAGACTGATCGGCGTGAGAACCGGCGCAACCTGCTCTTGAAAATATTTTTTAATCCAGGCAGATTGTGCCGGAGTCAGCTCACCACGGCGCAGGAAACAAATATCTTCATCACGCAGTTTTGGCAGAATTTGTTCATTTAAAATACGGTATTGACGTTCAATGGCAGCATGTGCGGTTTTAGAAATCTGTTCTAAAACCTGCTTTGGAGTCAAGCCATCCGGACTCCGACTTTCATTATCCAGATCCAGCTGTTCCATCATTCCTGCGACCCGGATTTCAAAAAACTCGTCCAGATTACGCGAGAAAATCAACAGGAAATTCATGCGTTCGAGCAATGGATGTAAAGGATCGACAGCCTGTTCCAGGACACGTAAATGGAAGTCTAGGATAGACAGTTCGCGATTAATATAACGATCATTATATGTATATTCGGGCTGTGCTGAAGTTGTGCTGGCTGCCGTATTCATATCAAACCTATGCGGATTTAAAATTGTGCTTATCCCTCCAAGTATGCTTCAAATTGATGACAATTTCATAAAAAAAGCCCAAATAATTGGGCTTTCTCTTCAAATCATCAATTAAGGTAATTCTGCATAACGCATATAGCGCTGAATCATCCACTTACGAGCATTTAATGCAGAGGAATTGCGATGATCCTGGAAATATTTCGGATTGGTCAAAATGGCAGCCAGAAAGATGGCTTGATCGCGGGTCAGGCTTTGTGCGGTTTTACCGAAATAATGTTTGGCCGCTGCTTCAACGCCGTAGATATTATCCCCGAACTCGATCGAGTTTAAATAGACTTCCAGAATTCGTTCTTTCGACCACATGCGTTCCATCATCCAGGTCGCGACTGCTTCCTGACCTTTACGCACAAAGGAACGCTTGTTGACGAGGAACAGGTTTTTCGCCAATTGCTGGGAGATTGTCGAACCACCGGCCACTACACGGCCCTGATTTCTGTTTTTATTCAGCGCAGTTTGAATTCCGTCCCAGTCAAAACCATGGTGATGAATAAATTTTCCATCTTCCGCAGTGACGATGGCACGTTTCAGATTCAGGCTGATCTCGTCATAGGGACGCCACTGATGCTGAATCGCTTTGGAAGGCTCTGTCCAGTAATCAATCCGCATCATCATGGTGGTGTTCACCGGATTGGTTCGCCACCAAGCCAGACTGGCAAAGATCCACAATTGAACCAGCAGAATCACACTGACGATGACTAGCATCGTGCGGATCAGAAAGGCTTTCATGTCAGTGCGTTACTCCTGAAAATTTAATTTTTCGTGTTAAGCTTATTCGAAATATACAATCACAGCAAAAAAATAGCATGTCTGAATACTCTCCCCCTGTCGAACATCGCAAACTTGAAATGCATCTCTGGTGGATCACCGCCATTTTAATCGGGATCAATGTTGGATTATTTGGCTGGCAAGCCATGCATGGCATGGATGTTAGCCAGCCGAGTACCCGAGACGCTATTCTCTGGGGTGCCGATTATGCACCTTTAACCTATTTAGCGGAACCCATGCGCTTGTTTAGCAGCATGTTTTTTCATTTTGGCCTGATTCACCTGATGTTGAATATGTGGGCCTTGTATATTTTTGGTAGTGTTGCCGAACAGCTGTTTGGCCGGATGTATTTTATTGGCCTGTATGTGTGTGCCGGATTAATGGGCAGCCTGCTCAGTGGCTATATGAACATTCAGGACAGCTATAGCCTGATCGAAGGCGGTGTGGCTAATCCGGATTTATTGCCTGCGGTCAGTGCCGGCGCATCCGGTGCCGTGATGGGACTCGGGGCTTCACTGACAGTGCTAGCCTTATTGCCAATGCTGCCACAGCAACGTTTTATTCTGGATAAAAAAACCCTGGTGATGGTGATGGGCCTGAACCTCGCGCTGGGTTTTATGATCAGCGGAATCAACAATGCCGCACATATTGGCGGCATACTGATGGGAGCTTTTCTCACCTTGCTCTGGTACATCGGGCAAAAAATGCAGCGTAGCCACCTGTTCAATCTGATTGCCTTGATTGTCGGGTTCGGCCTTTGTGTGCTGCTTTATCAACATAACTTGGCCTTACTCGAACCCATTCGCCCACTGTGGCAAGAGATTCTGGAAATGATGCAACAGCAACTAAAACTTTAACTCTCAGCCAGTTTAAAAATCACGGAGATGAATCTTATTGATTCATCTCACGCAAGCTTTGTAAGGGTGGAATCTCTGACAGATAACTCAGGCGATAACGGCCAATCAGCGCACATAAAGTGGTCATAAAGATCGGCAAGATAATCCAGATTTCCCAATGCGGCTGAATCATTAAATCCATTTTATAACTGGCAATCGCGCTGATCACTTCGGCAAACAGGCAGGAAACAATTCCAGCAAACAGTCCAATAAAACCAATTTCCAGACTCATCATGGTTTTCAGTTTCTGCTTGGAACTACCGAATGATCGAAGCAAAGCCACTTCACGTTTGCGCTCATCCATCAACAGGTTCAGACAGGCCATCAGTACCAGAAAACCGGAAATGCTGACCAGTACTGCCAGAATGGTCACGATTTGCACCAGCACATTCACAATGCGTTTGATCTCTTCCAGAATCAGGCTGACATCAATAAACACCGTGTTGGAAAATTGCTGGATCACAGACACCAGTTTGCCCTTATCTACCTCCGGGACATAAAAACTGCCCAGATAACTGCCGGCATTGGCATCCATGGTATTGGGTGCAAAGATAAAGAAAAAGTTGGGACTAAAACTTTCCCATTCGACGGTTCTTAGATTAACGACTTTAGCTTCCAGTATCCCTTCCGGCAGGCTGAAACTGAGTTTATCTCCAATCTTGATCCCTAACTCTTCAGCAGTATTGGCTTCGACCGATACAGTGCCGACCTGCTTTAAAGCCGCGTCACCACTAACAATCACATTATCTTGAGGATAGCGGTTTGACTGGGTCAGATTCAGTTCACGTCTTAAGGTATTGCTACTTTTCACCAGTTCCTCGGCAAAAGGCTGATCATTTTTGGCGACCAGACGCCCACGGACATTTGGATACAGTGGTGTGCTTTTCCAGCCATTCTGCTCAAGTTGGGCTTTCAGGGCTGGCATCTCAAAAGGCGGTAAACCGTAAACGAACTGGTTCGGTGTACCTTCCGGTAACTGTTGCTGCCAGCGCTCCAGCAGATCGGTACGCAAGACGGCCAATACTGTAATCAGGCTCAAGCCCAAGGCTAAAGCCGTAATCTGCAAGGCGGTCTGAGAAGGTGTGCGTACATAGGCTGACAGATTCAGCTTCATATTCCGCAGCAGTTTCAACACCCCCCATACCGTCAGATACAACACCGCACATAACACAATAATCGCGCCAATCACCCAGGCGGTCAGCAAAAGATTTTCAGTCAAAATCACACTAAAAATAATCAGGCTGAGCGTTCCGGTCAGCAGCATCCACAGCATAGATTGCACTGATTTTTCCTGCTGGCGGATCACCCGGATCGGTGGCGTATTCAGCAGTTGCAACAAGCTTGGCATGACAAAGCCGAGTAACACTACAGCACTGGTCAGCATCGCGACCGGCAATGGCCCAAGCAACATTGCGATAGCGGAAAATTCAATTTGTAAATTTGGAATCAGCTGCAACATCAATTGCAACAGTCCATAACCCAGACTGATCCCGACCACGGTACCAATTAGCATGGCAATCAACAGCACCATCCCGAGTAAAGCCAGATAAGCCGACAGAATCTGCTGCTTGGTGGCGCCAATACAACGCATTAAGGCAATATGATCCTGATTCTGCTGCACATAACGCTGCGCGGTTAAGGCAATGGCAATCCCGCATAATAGAATGGTCAAAATATTGGCCAGTTGCAGGAAAGTGTCCAGATTAGCAATCGGCTTCATCAAGCGGGTATTGCCTTCACTAGCATTGCGCAATCTGAGACTGCTTTGCTCCTCAAATTCCTGCCCTTGTACTTCCGCTGGCGTTTCAGCTGAGGCATTTGCTGACTTGACCTGCTGCTTGAACAGGGCTTCATATTGTTGGGTATCATCCGGACGGCCAGCCATGAGTAAGCGATATTCAATCCGGCTCCCTACCTGAATGGCATTAGTTCGTGCCACATCCACCTGGGAAATAATCACGGTCGGCGAAAAACCGGAAAATCCAAGCTCCTGATTGGAGTCCTGTTCAATCTTGGCGGTGACTTTGAATGCTGCATCGGCGATATTCAGCTGATCCCCCAATTTGACTTTGAGCAAATCCATGGCTCGTGGACTGAGCCAGATTTCACCAGACTGAATCGACTTTTTTGCCGGTTGCACCCGAAGTTCGCCACGCAAAGGAAAAGCCTGATCAATGGCTTTGACATTGACCATAACAAACTGCGCATCGGTATAGGCCATACTGCTAAAGAAAGTGACTTCTGACTGCTTTAAATCCAGCTGCTTGGCCTGATCACGCCACTGCTCCGGCAAAGGCTCATTATCTGAAAGCACCAGATCACCAGCCAGCATTTCTGCTGCCTGCAAGGCAACTGCATTTTGGATCTGCTCATTACTAAACTTAAGTGCAGTGGTCGCGCTAATTGCCAGCGTTAAGGCAATAATCAGCAGATAAATTCCGGTCGTTTTAAAGCTTTGCGTCAGTAAGGGGCGAAATAATGGATTCATTTCATCCCCCACTCGGATGTTCAATCAGCTCGCCATTCAGCAATTCAAAATGCCGCTGGCACTGCTGCGCCAGTTTGCGGTCATGCGTGACCAGCACCAAAGTCGTCCCCAGTTCCCGATTCAGTTGAAAGAGTAGTTGTTCAATTTCTTTGGCAGTTTCGCCGTCGAGGTTACCCGTGGGTTCATCGGCAAAAATGATTTTTGGTTCACTAACCAGTGCACGAGCGATGGCTACACGTTGCTGCTCTCCCCCGGACAATACTTTTGGGGTTTGCTGCGTCTGTCGATCCAGACCAACTTTATGTAGTAATGCCAACGCCTTTTGCTCAGCTTCTGCATATTTAAAACCAGGTTGCAAACGTAATGGCAGCATTACATTTTCAAGTGCAGTCAGGTGCGGTAAGAGCTGAAAAGACTGAAAGACAAACCCGATATTTCTTAAACGTACCAGTGCACGTTGTTCTTCATTCAAGTTAGACACTGATTCGCCACAGACCATAAGCTGACCTGAACTTGCCTGATCCAGTGTCGCCAGAATACCCAGTAATGTGGATTTTCCGGAACCGGAACGACCGGTAATTGCCACTTGTTCTCCGGCCTGAATATCCAGATCAAGATCCTCAAAAATGGTGAGCTGTTTTTGTGAAAGTTGTATCTTTTGTGTCAATTTCTGGGCAGAAATAATAGCCTGTGGCATGATGGTCGAATCGTTGCTGCTTTGAATCATACGTGTCCTATATGAAAGATCTTAATCAGAAAACTCGGCTATTGCCTTACTTTTTTTTGCTCAGTCTGTGCCTGTTACCTCTTGGGGTTTCAGCAAAGACGATTATGATTTTAGGTGATAGTTTAAGTGCAGGTTATGGTATCCAGCCCCAGCAGGGTTGGGTACATTTATTACAAAAGCGTTTAGAGCAACAGTATCCGAAACAGCATAAAGTGGTCAATGCAAGTGTCAGCGGTGAAACCACCAGCGGAGCACTGGCCAGGCTGCCAAAATTGCTGCAGACGCATCGTCCAGACCTTGTGGTGATTGAGTTAGGTGGCAATGATGGCTTACGTGGACAACCACCGCAAATGATTCAAAAAAATTTAGCCAGCCTGATTCAGCAGAGCCAGAAAGCCAAGGCCAAGGTCATCGTCTTTGGCATAAAAATGCCGCCTAATTACGGGCAGGCCTATAGCAAGGCTTTTGAAAATAATTATAAAGTGGTGAGTCAGCAATATAAGGTGAAGTTATTGCCCTTCTTTATGCAGGGTGTCGCCGGTAATAAAACATTGATGCAAAAGGATCTGATTCATCCAAATGCTAAAGCACAGACAATCCTGTTAAATAATGCTTATCCATACATTAAAGGCGCTTTATAAAGCGCCTTTAACTTATTTTAGAATATATTTAGATGAATCGTGATTAGAAATCGAAGAATGTCACTTCACCAGTTTCCAGTGAATATTCAGCACCCACGACTTTTAGTTTTCCTTGTCCAATCAGGTTTTCCAGAACGGCTGAACCGTGACGCAACTGATTCACCGAAGCAAATACGTTGGAACGTACTGCATGCTTGGACAATTTTGCCAAGTCATTTTTCAGTTCAGTTTGCATTAAAGTTTCAACTGAAGGACGTACGCGGTTCACAATCGACATCAGGTTTGCCGATGGGGGGCAATCTGGACACATCAAGGTATCAATAGTCGCTTTAATCGCACCACAGTGACTGTGACCTAACACCACCACAATCGCGCAATCATAACGTGCCGCGGCAAATTCAACACTGCCGACCTGTGAGGGTGCAACAATATTACCTGCAACACGAATCACAAAAAGATCGCCGAGACCCTGATCAAAAACCATTTCGGCTGGAACGCGCGAATCTGAACATCCCAAGACAATCGCAAACGGATTCTGATCCTCTGCCATTTCTGCGCGCTGTTGGTGGCTAAGTTGTTTTGGATGCGTGGTATCGCCACTGACAAAACGTTGGTTACCCTGTCTAAGACGTTCTAAAGCTTCTTGAGCTGTGAGCATTCTTTTCTATCACCGATGGTTTTAGTTGCAATATCTTACTGCCAGTTTTTTTGAATGTCACTTGCAAAAAATCTTAGCTGATTAAATTTTTAGCATTTATCTAATTTCATTTCTGCAGGTAATTTATGCGCAATACATCACATTTTCCAGTCATTTAATGTAATTCAGCAAAAAACTAATGGGTGACAAGCGCAAAGATTGATTTAAAATAGAGTGAAGAATAATGTTTTTATTTGAATGAAAATTGCAAATTTATAACATGGAAGTATTTTGATTGAGCAATTTGCTCACTGGGTTTGTTTTGGGGAATGGCCAATGAAGAAAATAATAAAATTGCGCTCGAAAATGATTTGTTCAGCCGTAGTTGCCTTAAGCATGGCATTACCGGGCCTGACACATGCTCAAATACTATTTAGCCAGAAAAATGAAACATCTGCCAAAGTCTTGCAGCAGCATCTGTTACAAGAACGCAGCCTTGCCGGTCTCAAATCCAAGACCCTCAAAATTGGCGAGGTCACCTGGAGTTATAGCGAAGGCGGTGCCAAGAACAAACCATCCATTCTACTGATTCATGGTCTGGCCGGCACGCGCGACAACTGGAACCGGGTCGCCCAGTTTCTGACGCCCTATTATCATGTCATTATTCCGGATCTGCCAAGCAACGGCGACACCAAAGTTCCGGAAAATTTTGATGTTTCTGTGCCCAATGTGACCTCTCAACTGCGTTTGTTCCTTGAAACCTTAAATGTGGACGAAAATTTACACATTGCCGGCCACTCTCTGGGTGGATCGATTGCTACGGTGTATGCTTCACAATATCCTTTCGATACGCAAAGTCTTTTTTTAATCAATAGTGCTGGTCTTTACAAAATGGGGAATACTCCCTATACCAAAGATCCTCAAGCCTTAAAAGACCTGATCGTCAGCAAACCCGGTGATCTGCAAGATGTTTCCAAACAGCTGATGCAGAATCCGCCAGTGATTCCTTATCAGTTACGGCATGCACAGGAAAAACTGTTGATTTCACGCGCTGAACAAACCAGCAAATCGATTGATCAGGTGGTGATGCTAAATCGGATTTATACACCGGAAACCTTTGCCCGCCTGACCCGCACGGTAGAAGCACCCACCTTGATTTTATGGGGCAGACAGGATCGGATCATTAATGTCGAAGTAGTTAAAGAACTGCATGCCCTGCTGAAACGTGCCGAGAAACCAGTGATTTTAAATAATGTCGGGCATATGCCGATTCTTGAAGCAGAAAAACAGGTTGCACAACATTATTTGCCTTTTCTGGCCAAGACGCAGACCCTAAAAAACCCGCTTGCTGATAAACTCATTCCTTTAAATTAAGTTTCAGAGATGCTATGCAGAAACACCCGATGATTGAGCAGTTGATCGATGCTCAACTTGATTTTCTCGATCAGGCATTTTCTCAATCTGAAACGATTCAAAGCGAGTTTCATGCATTTTATTTGTGGCTACGTAAACAGACGCTAAAAGAGCTGTGGAGTTGTGAACTGATCAACCAGCTTTTACAAAAACAGATTCTGGGTACTGCCGCCAGCAGCTTTCTGATTGAACAGATTGCCGAGCATATCCGTTTTGCCCTGGTGCATCCGGCCAATGATTCCACCACGATTGCCGATCTGATTCCAGTACTGACCGTAGACAAAATCGCCCAGTATGTGGCCAGTAAAAGTGGCCATCGGCAGCGTCTGATTAAAACCATAGTGAATAATCCGGCATTTTCCGCCATGATTACCCAATTGATCCAGCATTCCATTCAGGATTATCTGGATAACTCCATGATTGCCAAAAGCGTACCCGGGGTTTCCCGCTTTATGAAAATGGGCAAATCGGTACTGGAAAATGTTACCGATACCAACCTCGATAGCACCATTGCACGTTATCTGCAAAAGAACATTCTAAAGCTCAGCCAGATGAGTGAGCATGTGCTGAACCAGCATTTTGACGATGAAAAACTCTATCATTTTCAGGCCAATCTCTGGCATAAAATCAAAGACATGCCAGTATCGGTCTTGAAGAATTATATTGAGCTGCAGGACCTGAATCAGACGATCGGCTTAGGTCATGATATCTGGGATCATATACGTCAGACAGACTATCTGCAGCAGCAAGTGCATGACGGAATTCATACCTGGTATGTCCGCAATCAGGAACATACCTTTGATCAGTTATTACGTGATCTGAATATTGATGAAGCGCTAATTCAGAATGAATTGCAGCAACTGCTCAGTCCGGTAATCCAGCAGATGGTTTCTCAAGGCCATTTACGTGAACGTGCGCGCAAATATCTGGCACAATTTTATTACCATGCAGATACTTTGAAAATTCTTAAGATTTAAATAAAAAGCCGCTTTATAGCGGCTTTTTATATTTTCATTTGCTTAGAATTTTGCATTCAGACTGATACCGTAACGACGACCATCCAATAGTTGATCACCATCAATATCTTCAGCTTTTTCATCCACTAGGTTATAGACACCAAATTTACCTGTTAGATTCGGACTGAATTTATAGTTAAAGCCGACATCTACAAATTGGTAACCTGGGTTTGGCTGAGCCATAGATGTACGGCTCAAGTAAGCAGAGGTTTCAGAACGATGGTGCAAGCGGCTCCATACATTGAGTGCATCATTTAGCTCATAATCCACACCAATATTAAACATGTGTTCCGGCATCTGGTTCAGCGGCTGACCTTTAAAAGCACCCGATCTAAACTCTGAATCGGTATAGGTATAGTTTGCAGTCAATGTTGTGTAGTCATTCAGACTGGCTTCTACGGTTGCTTCTATACCGCGAATTTCTGCTTCATCCACATTAATCCGTTCACTAATAAAGTAGAATGGAATATCCCCTTCGAAACATTTCCAATTCTTCCAGTTATTACGGTTTGTTGTGGTGCCATCAGTATCGGTTTCACAGGCACGAACTTCCGTAATACGATCTTCATATTTAGTGATAAAGCCAGTCAGCGATGTATTGATATAATCATTTTTCCAGTTGAAACCTAATTCAGTGGATACGCTTGATTCAGGCTCCAAGTCCGGATTGGCACGAATAATGCCACGGCCTGTTGCTAAGGGTGAACCACCGCCACCCGTGACGCTATAGAAACCTTCTGTGGCTGCACGAATATCAGGCTGTTTATAACCTGTAGCCACACCACCTTTTACTACAAAGTTATCATTTACCGCGTACACCCCATACAGTCGTGGCGATAAATGGCCACTATAGTTTTCATCATGATCATAACGTAAGCCGGCGGTTAAGTCGAAACGATCCGTAATACTCCAGGTGTCTTCAAGGAAAGCGGCAGCAGACCAACGTGTTAATTCACTAAATTCAGGTGCATTAGGATTCCGGTTAGTCGCTTTATCGACCAGTTTTTCATCTTTAAGATATCCCCCGAATGACAGCGTATGATCACCTAAGGCTAAGTTCCATTGACTGTTCGCTGTCCAAGTATCCAGGGTAATCCCTTTGGTGCCGAGTTCCGTATTGCCACGATCTGGATTTTTTGAATTTTCATATTGAATATAAGATGAACTGTCTAAGTTATCGCTATAACGGCCATTATGGGTTAAGGAATAAACATTACGATAATTACGCGAGAATGAATCTGCAGCACCTTGAGCAGGTGCTACCGTTTCCCCTACAGACGTAGTTGATTCCTGCTGCACGAAATTAGCTTCAACTTGTACATCATGATCATCATTAATGGCATAGGTCAGACGTGAATTTAAGCTTTCACGTTCTGTCCCACGGAAGCCGCCAACATAATGATCTTCATTACGTTCCTGCTTATTGACTGCCAGCTGCAAGCCCAGCTTGTCTGCAATTAAAGGACCCGAAAGATATGCAGAACCATTTTTAATATCACCTGAACGGCTACTATCCTGAATTGTGGTTCCTAATTCGACATGACCAGACCATTCATCCGACACTTTTTTGGTAATGATATTGACTACCCCGCCCATAGCATCCGTACCATAGAGTGTAGAAGCTGGACCACGAATAATTTCAATACGTTCGATGGCGGCAAGTGGTGGCAGAATATTTTTCTCAAAACCGCCATCATCCCCATTCGGGTTCACATCCTTGCCATATTGACGCTTACCATCGACCAGAAACAAGGTGTAGTTTGAACTCATGCCTCGAATACTGATGGTCTGTGCAGAACCCGAACCCGAAACCACGACCCCAGGCGTATTACGCAGCACATCAGTAATGTCGTTATATTCACGTTTATCCAATTCTCCACGATCAATCACAGTAATGGAAGCAGGTGCTTTAGCCAAATCTTGCTCATAACCTGTTGCGGTCACCACAATCGTTTGCAGTTTAGTCGCTTCCGCCTGTGGAACAACAGCTTCGACTGCAAATGCATTACCCGTCATGAGTGAAGTTACAGCAAATGCCAAAGTGGTTTTTAAGAATGGCTTATTCATACCTTGCGCGCCCCAATATTTATGAAGAAATCATGTTTATTCGGTTGCGAAGTGTAACAGCTTTCTACTCAAATTCAATTGCTATTGATAATTATTATCATTAATATTTACTAAATTTTAAGCCAGATATAAAAAAACCTCGAAAGTTCGAGGTTTTTTTTATATGCGATAAATGAACTGTTATATAGAACAGCTTATTTCATATACGCACCTTCAGACTGACTATGATCCGTTTCATCAACGACATTCATCAATTCAGGAATATGCTGTTTTAGCGTTGTTTCTACACCTTGTTTCAAAGTGATATCAATCGCTGAACAGCCCTGGCAACCACCACCAAATTTAAGTACAGCGGTTAAACCTTTTTCAGGGTCTTCTTTGACTTCAACCAGTGCACAGTTACCGCCATGACCTGCCAGGCCCGGGTTAATTTCAGACTGCAATACATAGGTAATACGCTCTTCTACCGATGCATCTGGACCCACGCGTGGCACTTTGGAATTCGGTGCACGGAAAGTCAACTGACCACCAAAACGGTCTTTGTTGTAGTCAATCACGGCATCGAGTAAATACGGAATAGATGGCGAGTCGATAAAAGCAGGGAAATCAGGATATTCCTGCTTATAATCCGTCGGTACAACTTCATCAGGTGCACTATAGGCCATGCAACATTCAGCGCGAGGAGTACCCGGATGCTCTACAAAAACACGCACACCAATACCCGGGGTGTTCTGTTTATCCAGTAGATCCTTTAAATACTCTTGTGCTGTTGGTGTAATCAATAAGTTGGGAATTTCACCAACAACTGGAGTGCTGCTGTTCTCAGTCGACATAACAATAATTTCCTCAAGCTCAAGCGGCCATTTTAACTGAAGATGCGGGGTAATTTTTAAAAATCAACTAAAATTGTCGGATTTATTATAAAAGTACAACTTTAGCTCAATTTTAATGGCATGATAATTGGCAAATAGGCACCCTTAGAATCATTTATATGCTTGATTTACCTTTTAATCATACCGTGACCATTATTCTGATCACCTGTATTGTGTCATTTATTGCTTTCTCCAAAGAGACGGTGATGAATCGCCTGATTTTCTGGCCACCGGCACTGCAACGTGGACAATATGACCGCTTTATTACGCATGGCTTTATCCATGCGGATGGAGCTCATCTCTTGTTTAACATGATTACCCTGTTCTTCTTCGGCAGCGTGATTGAAAGCTTTTATCGTCAATATCTGTATGACCTGGGTTTTATCCTGTTTTACCTCGGTGGTCTGATCGCAGCGATTCTGCCAAGTTACCTGAAGCATAAAAATGATGCGCGCTGGGCCAGTCTCGGCGCTTCCGGTGCAGTCTCGGCTGTACTGTTTGCCTATATTCTGTTTGAACCTTGGAAGTTGATCTTTGTGTTCTTCATTCCGGTTCCTGCCATTATTTTTGCTGTGCTGTATATAGCCTATAGCATTTGGTCAGGCAAAAAAGGCAATAGCAACATTAATCATAGCGCGCATTTATGGGGAGCGGCTTACGGGGTGGTCATGACGATTATTCTGGAGCCACGCCTGATTCCGCATTTCCTGAATAAACTGATGCAGGTTCCGTTTTAATCAGGTTTTTTAAATATTGAAGGAATAAAGCTACATATGAGTTAAGCCTCATATTTCTGCTGAAAATGGATAAGAGAGCTACTGCTCTCTTATTCGTTTGAAACATCTCGTAATATATTAGAAAGTGATGATGTCACTTAATGCCAATCTTGGACTGAATTTTGCAGCGATAATGTATACATCTGTATATTAATTACTGTCATTCTCGAGATATTTTGCATGTCCATTACACCAGACGGTCTTCAATTTCCTCTTCAGTCTCCGCAACAAAAACCAAGTAGCTCCAAAGCAGGACGCGCGATCATCGCAGCAGCCTTAGCCAATGTCGATTCACGCAGTTCTCAACAGGCACAATCAGAAAAAAACTGGCGCAAACACTACACAGTACATTTTAAGCAGCTGGTCGAGCAAGGATTAAGTTCCCCTGAATCCAGCTTGAAAATTGCCGAAGATGGATTGGCAAAAGCACATCAGACTTTTGAATTTTACCGTGATGGTCAAAAGTATGTATTACAAGATGCTTTAACTCTGCCCGCGGGTCAGTTGCATACCTTCAAGCTGACAGGTAATAGCAAATCGGCACCAGAATGGTATGTGCCTTACCACGGTCAAAAGCTGCAAGGTGATGCCTTATTGGAGCAGATTGAGCGCTGGGAAAGCCAAGGCATCGTGGAAACCAGTCATGCCAATGCCCTGCGTGAATGTGTGGTACATCCTGAATGGTTTGACTTGTCAGATCGGACGGCGGTGCTGTTTGGTGCAGCATCTGAAGCCGGTCCTCTGACCTGGCTGGCGAAATGGAAAGCCAATATTGTAGCGATTGATCTGCCGAATACCCGTGTATGGGGCAAGATTGTTGATACCATCAACCAAGGCAATGCCACGCTGTATGCGCCATGTACTGAAGACCTGCCTGCTGATACTTCACTTGATATTTTAAAAGAAAAACTGGGGGCGAATTTGCTGACCCAGATTCCTGAAATTGCCAAATGGTTATTACAGTTCGAGCAGGATCTGGATCTGGCTGCAATTGCCTATCTGGATGGTGAAAAACATGTTCGGGTCTCCATGGCGATGGATGCCATCATGCAGCATGTCAGCCAGCAAAAAGCTAATACCAGCCTGATGTACATGTGTACGCCGACCGATGTTTATGCGGTTCCGAGTGAAGTGATTGAAGCGTCAAAAGTAAAATATACTGAACGCTCCAAGGCACAGGCAATCATCTCCAAAGGTGTTTCCACTTTAAGCCGCAAACATTTTTTCCAGAAAAATGCGCATGAACTGATTCAGTCTGGTGATCAGGCGTATGGTATTTGTGACTGTCTGGTGGTTGAACAAGGCCCGAACTATGCGCTGGCAAAACGTATCCAGCAATGGCGTGCCACCTTGGCTCGCGCTCAAGGCCAACGGGTCAGTATCAATATTGCGCCTTCGACGACCACCTATTCCGTGACCAAGAATCCGCTATTAAAAGCCGCATTTAACGGTGCCAGCCTGTTTGATGTTGAAGCTTTCGCGCCTGAAACCACCAATGCGATTATGGCGGCACTATGGATTCATGATCTGCGCAACCCAGAATCGGTGGCCAATCCTGAAGTGAAGCTAAACCATCCGCTTGAATTGATGATGCATGGTGCGAATCATGGCGGTTTGTGGCGAGTCGCCTATCTGGCGCGTACTGCACTGCCTTTTGCTGCCTTATATGGTTTTGCGACAGAGAAGTTGCCAAAAGGATTATTGAGTAAGTTGAAGAAGTAATTTTTTTATTATCTTCATCCAATTTTTCCATAAGAAAGGTAATCGTTATTTTTAAAGTTCTCCCCTCGTTGCGTAGCAGTGCTGCTCATCCCTAAAGCAGAGAGAACTTTAATTGAAAATGGGCGTTCCCTCTCCTTCTAGGAGAGGGTTAGGGAGAGGTTAATTTAGGCTTTCAATCATTCAAATTCTTATGAATGTGCTTTGGGCAGATTTAAGTTGATCTATTTTATAGCTTCTTTTTTTCTTTACTTTTGAAAGATCAAAAGTAACAAAAATCTTTTGTTAAGCTGATGATATGTCCCTATATCACAGCCTAACGGCGACATCCCTGTCGCCTTAATCGTAATTTAGATTCCTCTTTTACATCCTTAATTTTTCTTCCACCCATAAAAAAAGCTGCTCTAGAGCAGCTTTTTTTGTCTAAATAACTTAGAACACTTTTAACAGCACCCAGTACAAACCACCTGACAGACAGATCGTTGCTGGTAAAGTAAAGATCCAGGCAGACAGAATAGTTTTCACCATCTGGAAGTTCAGACCTGACTTGTTCGCCACCATGGTACCTGCTACTGCAGAGTTCAATACATGGGTGGTTGATACCGGCATACCAAAGCCATCTGCCGCTGCAATAGTTGACATTGCCACAAGTTCGGCAGACATACCCTGACCATAAGTCATATGCTGTTTACCAATACGCTCACCAACCGTCACGACAATACGCTTCCAGCCGACCATCGTACCCAGACCAAGTGCCAAGGCTGTCGCCACTTTCACCCAGGTCGGAATGTATTGCAGGAATGAATCCAGATTGTCGCGGTATTCATCTACTGTTTTTTCCTGTGCAGCACTCATTGCCGGTAAAGCTTCTGCTTTATCCAGACGTTTAAATGCTGTAGTGCTCAGGTACATGTCATTACGGAATTCAGATACTTGAGCTTCAGGAACATCCTTAATGCTGGTATAGCTACCAACTTTTTCACCCAGATGATCCGTCAAGCTTGCCAATGCAGGCACGACTTCAGGGGTAATTTCCTTGGTCTGAATGTACTTGGTGATCACATCACGGGCTTGTTCATCCGGAATGTCCTGATGATTTGGATAGATCACATCCGCTGTTTGTGCAGATAACTGACCAAAAGACTGAATATGTTGTGCATCCAGATTCTTGTTCAGCGAGTACGCTAAAGGTACACAGCCGATCAGGATCAGCATGATCAGGCCCATACCTTTTTGACCGTCATTTGAACCATGGGCAAAGCTCACCCCAGTACAGGTAAAGATCAGCATGGCACGAATCAATGGTGGCGGTGGCTTGTTACCTTCAGGTGGCTGGAACAATTCCAGTTGACGCTTGAAGATTTTTTTCACCAGCAGGAACACAATCGCAGCAAATGCAAAACCGATTAAAGGCGAGAATAACAGCGCCTTACCGACTTTCATCACCTGCTCCATGTCTATACCTGAAGCGCCAGTACCGGCATTCAGAATATAGTTCATGATGCCCACACCCAGAATCGAACCGATCAGGGTATGTGAACTGGATGCCGGAATACCGAGGAACCAGGTTCCCAGATTCCAGAGAATTGCCGCGATCAGCATGGCAAAAACCATGGCAAAACCTGCTCCGGAGCCGACATTCATGATCAGCTCGACTGGCAATAACGCAATAATGCCGTAAGCGACCGCACCACTGGCGACCATAACCCCAAGGAAGTTACAGAAGCCGGCCCACATCACTGCGACAGGAGCTGAAAGTGCATTGGTATAAATGACTGTGGCCACAGCATTGGCGGTATCGTGAAAGCCATTGACGAACTCAAAGCTCAACGCAATAAAAAGTGCCGTCGCTAACAAAATAACTGAATACAAGCCCAAGGCCGGTACATGCGCTAAATCTGCAGACAACTGGAAGCCGATATAAATCAGCGTAGTGATAATAAGAGTCAGGAACACCGGCATAAAGAATTTCGGTGTTGGCACATGAACATTGGTCGACTTTTGGGAAGCCGACCCGTGTGCTGAATCTACGGGAGTTTGATTAGGATTCATGCAAGCAGGAATAGAGGATTCAAGAATCCCCATATTGTTCAGTTAAATTGTGACAATTATATGACAAACTGCTGTCATATGAAGCAATTATTTGGATTTTCTTGCTGCTATTCGTCCTGTTTAATTCCGACTAAAACACTAGATTTTGATTTTATAAATCAATTACTTAAGATAAGATTCCAGCTTATTTAAGCTTAGCAACCGCACATATTTTGCTACCAAAACGATTCAAACCCTGCCTGTCATCAAGCTGAGCAAAAGTTTCATTTGCACAGCATAAGCCATCAATATGACAATTTCATGAATGAAAGCATCAGCTTAATTTTTTGATTTTGTTTACTGCCTGAAAGGCATCGAATCAGATGTGAGATTGCAATATTTTCTGATCCGGATGTTAAAACTTGTTGTTTTTCTAGATGACTTATCAAATTTTCATATCATGCTTATCCATCATTCTGAGCAATCTCAGCAGAAATCAGCCAACTAATCTGCTAAGATTAGCGTCGTTTTTTTTGATTTCTGCTGAGAAAGTTTGAATGTCTACACTTACCACTTTAAAAGAACTTCTTGCCAAAAGAATTTTAATTATCGATGGTGCGATGGGTACCATGATCCAGCGCCATAAACTGGAAGAAGCCGATTATCGTGGTGAGCGTTTTGCTGACTGGGCCTATGATCTCAAAGGCAATAATGATTTGCTGGTACTGACTCAGCCACAGATCATCCAAGGTATTCATGAAGCTTACTTAGAAGCTGGCGCCGACATTATTGAAACCAACACCTTTAACGGTACCCGCGTTTCAATGTCGGATTACCACATGGAAGATCTGGTTCCTGAAATTAACCGTGAAGCTGCGCGTCTGGCCAAAGAAGCCTGTGCCAAATATTCAACGCCTGAAAAACCACGCTTTGTAGCCGGTGTGATTGGTCCGACATCGCGTACCACTTCTATTTCTCCAAACGTGAATGATCCGGCGTTCCGTAACATCACTTTTGATGCACTCAAAGTTGACTATATTGAATCGACCAAGGCCTTGATCGAAGGTGGTGCAGACATCATCCTGATCGAAACTGTGTTCGATACTTTAAATGCCAAAGCTGCCATCTTTGCAGTAAAAGAAGTCTTTAAAGAATTAGGCTATGAACTGCCAATCATGATTTCAGGTACGATTACTGATGCATCAGGTCGTACTTTAACCGGTCAAACCGCTGAAGCCTTCTGGAACTCCATGCGTCATGCAGAGCCGTTATCTATCGGCTTTAACTGTGCCCTAGGTGCAGATGCGATGCGTCCACACGTGAAAACCGTGTCTGACGTTGCCGATACCTTTGTTTCAGCGCATCCAAACGCTGGCTTGCCAAATGCCTTCGGTGGTTATGATGAAACGCCGGAAGAAACTGCGGCCTTCATTAAAGAATTTGCTGAAAGTGGCTTAATTAATATTACCGGTGGTTGCTGTGGCACTACGCCGGATCATATCCGTGCGATTGCAAATGCTGTTGCAGGCATTACCCCTCGTCAAATTCCTGAAATTGAACCGGCTTGTCGTTTAAGCGGTTTAGAGCCATTTAACATCACCAAAGATTCACTGTTCGTGAACGTCGGTGAACGTACCAACGTCACCGGTTCGAAAAAATTCCTGCGTCTGATTCGTGAAGAAAACTTCGCCGAAGCGCTTGATGTTGCCCGTCAACAGGTTGAAGCTGGTGCACAGATCATCGACATCAACATGGATGAAGGCATGCTCGATTCGCAAGGTGCGATGGTGCATTTCCTGAATCTGATTGCTTCTGAGCCGGATATTTCACGCGTACCCATCATGCTGGATTCTTCTAAATGGGAGATTATCGAAGCGGGCCTGAAATGCGTGCAAGGTAAAGCCGTGGTGAACTCAATTTCCTTAAAAGAAGGTCATGACGAATTTGTCGAACGTGCCCGCCTCTGTCGTCAATATGGTGCAGCGGTCATCGTAATGGCATTTGATGAAGATGGTCAGGCCGATACTGCTGCGCGCAAAAAAGAAATCTGTAAGCGTTCTTATGACGTTTTAGTCAATGAAGTGGGCTTCCCGTCTGAAGATATTATCTTTGACCCGAACGTCTTTGCGATTGCGACCGGTATTGAAGAACACAACAACTATGGTGTGGACTTTATTGAAGCGACTGGCTGGATTAAACAGAACCTGCCAAATGCGATGATTTCTGGTGGTGTATCGAACGTATCGTTCTCATTCCGTGGTAACGAACCGGTACGTGAAGCAATTCACTCGGTATTCCTGTATCATGCCATTCAGCAAGGCATGACCATGGGGATTGTAAATGCCGGTCAGATGGCAATTTACGATGACATCGATAAAGAGTTGAAAGAAGCCGTTGAAGATGTTGTTCTAAACCAGAACCAGGGTGAAAGTGGTCAGGAAGCGACCGAAAAACTGCTTGCTGTTGCGGAAAAATACCGTGGTCAAAGTGGTACGCAAAAAGCCGAAGAAAATCTTGAGTGGCGTAATGAGTCTGTTGAAAAACGTCTAGAATATGCATTGGTAAAAGGCATCACCACTTATATTGATCAAGATACTGAAGAAGCACGTTTAAACTCTACACGCCCACTCGATGTGATCGAAGGTCCTTTGATGGCGGGTATGAACGTGGTCGGAGATCTGTTCGGTGCCGGTAAAATGTTCTTACCGCAAGTAGTGAAATCTGCACGCGTGATGAAACAGGCTGTGGCGTGGTTGAACCCGTTCATTGAAGCCGAGAAAACTCAAGCCGAAGCAAAAGGTAAAATCCTGCTGGCTACGGTGAAAGGCGACGTACACGATATCGGCAAAAATATCGTGGGTGTGGTATTAGGCTGTAATGGTTATGACATCGTGGATCTGGGCGTGATGGTGCCATGCGAGAAGATTCTGCAAACTGCGATTGATGAAAAAGTTGATATCATCGGTTTGTCTGGTCTAATCACGCCGTCATTAGATGAAATGGTGTTTGTTGCCAAAGAAATGCAGCGAAAAGGCTTTAACATTCCATTAATGATTGGTGGTGCGACGACTTCTAAAGCACATACCGCAGTGAAAATCTCACCGCAATATCATAATGATGGCGTGTACTACACGGCTGATGCTTCTCGTGCGGTGGGTGTTACAACGCAATTACTTTCTGCCGAGATGAAACCAAAACTGGCAGCAGACTATGCCGCGGATTATGAAAAAATTCGTACCCGTCTTGCTAACAAGCAACCGAAAGCGGCGAAATTGTCTTATCAAGAGTCAGTTGAAAACGGCTTCAAGATCGACTTCGACAAGAATGCACCGGTTAAACCAAACTTCATCGGATCTGAAACTTTCACAAATTATCCGCTTGAAACTTTGGTGGAATATTTTGACTGGACGCCGTTCTTTATTTCATGGAGCCTGGCAGGTAAATTCCCGAAAATCCTTGAAGATGAAGTGGTGGGTGAAGCTGCACGTGACTTGTATGAACAAGCTCAAGCAATGCTGAAAGACATCATCGAGAATAAACGCTTTGATGCGCGTGCAACGTTCAGCATTTACCCTGCAAACCGTGTAGCCGCAGATACAGTTGCGGTTGCTGATGAATCAGGTAAGGTGACACACAACTTCGAGCACTTACGTCAGCAATCTGACAAAGTCACTGGCAAAGCAAACTACTCTCTGGCTGACTTTATTGCGCCAAAAGATGTAGCTCAGGATTACTTGGGTGGCTTTGCCGTGTCGATCTTTGGTGCGGAAGAATTATCTCAAGAATACAAAGCCAAAGGCGATGACTATAACGCAATTATGGTTCAGGCCTTGGGTGACCGTTTTGCCGAAGCATTTGCAGAGCACTTACACGAGCGTATTCGTAAAGAGTTCTGGGGCTACCAAGCAGATGAAGTTTTATCAAATGATGATTTGATCAAAGAGAAGTATGTCGGTATTCGTCCTGCACCGGGCTACCCTGCTTGTCCTGAGCATTCGGAAAAAGCGCCATTGTTTGACTGGTTAGGTACGACCGACAAAATTGGTACGTACTTAACGACAAGTTTTGCAATGTGGCCACCTTCATCAGTCAGCGGTTTCTATTATGCAAACCCTGAAACTGAATACTTTAACGTGGGTAAAATCTCTGGCGATCAGTTGGAAGATTATGCGAAGCGTAAAGGTTGGATGTTGGATGAAGCGAAACGTTGGTTGGCACCGAATTTGGATGATTCTGTGGTGTAATCCCCCTCGCCCCCCTTTTTCAAAGGGGAAAGAGTCCATTCGTATCGAATATAAAAAATCCCCTCAATTGAGGGGATTTTTTGTTTGTAATCTTTTAATCTCCCCTACCCCCTCTTTGAAAAAGAGGGGGATTTCACGGATCAAACTGATTACGTGAAAGCTCCTCCCTTTTTAAAGGGAGGTTGAGAGGGCTTAAATCCAGTCTGTTGATTCTCTCATTCTTGGATGAGATATATATTCAATTTCAGTTGTAATTACTATTGATTTGACTTGTGAAATACTTAGACCATATATTGCATTTGTATTCCATGAGAAATAAATTCTATTGTTTCCTGTTGAAAAAGAACTATCGATTCCTTCACTAGTAACTTCAGGAAATAGAATAATATTATCAGCAGTAGGTAATTGTACTGACTTTAAATAAATTCCATGAATCTGAGTACCAAATTTAACTCTTAGATATTCAAAAAAGTATTGGCTTATTAAATAATCAAATTTTCCACTTTCAAGCTTTGGTTTAGACACACTTGCTATTAATTTTTTAAAAAAAATATAGATATCCAATTTTTCCAAATAATTTTCATCTAAATGATGAGGATATAATCCCTTTGCTAATTTATTCAGATTTAATAATTGTAGTTCTACTCTATTAGAAAATTGAGCAATACCAACATATTGCCCAACCAAAGCTCTAATTTCAGCTACACATGCCATTTTATCTGTAGACAAATAAAGAGCTGAAATTCCAAAAGGTGTCATTCTTTGATCACTAGCCAAGAATGACGGTACTAATCCAAATTTATCTCGAATATTTTTTGCAATATCTTCATTTGCTTTTTCAAATTCAAATGTCAGATTATTTTCATTAATTTCTTTCAATAATGCATTACTACTATCGAAACTTCTTCCACGATATAAAATGGTATTCGGTGTAATAATGCTTAAAAGTGAATGTTGGATTTTATTATTATCTAGCAAGTATTCAAAAGTATGATCCAAGAATTCCTTTAGTCTTGGATTAAAAAACCTAAATTCATGTTTAAAACTTTTCTGGATTTTTTCCCACTCACGCTCTTTATGACAACCATCATATTCCTCTAAAGAATCATCATAAAGTACTAATAACTCATCACCAAATATATCATCTGCATCTTCAGCTAATTTTTCTGTTAGTTCCTCATTTAACTCCAACCATTCAATTAAATTATAAAAATTGCTCACACCCTCCTCATCATGTGCTTCATAAAACCAACCTGCTCTATCTGGCAAATCCCTCAAAAATTTATAATTAGTAGATATAACCTGAAATAATTTATTTTTAAAGATTTCATAATCCAAATGCTCAGTTTCGCTTTGACACTCTGTACAAAACTGAATTTCAAAATTTTCTTTATTGTATGTATAAGGTGGTAACTTTTTGTCAATACAACTTTTACAAATCAACATTTATAAATCCAAATATTCTTATTAAAAATTAGCATACTATAAACTAAAATCACTTTGATTTCTTAACACTCCCTCCCCGCCTTTTAAAGAGAGAGGGACAACATGAATCAATAACTGCTATAAAATTCGAGGGAAGTCCCCCTTTGCAAAAGGGGGATTTAGGGGGATTCGTTTGAAAGCTCATTCACACAACGTTGATAAATCACTTCCACCACATCATCCAACTGCCCCATCACCTGCCCATTATCAAATCTCAAAACACGTAGACTCAAATGTGCCAAAGCTTCATCTCGGACTCGATCCGCTTCTAAGCCTTCATTTGTAAAGTGCTGACTGCCATCGCACTCAATAACAAAATTGGCAGCAGGACAGTAAAAATCTACGATGTAATTCAAAATTGGCTTTTGCCGATAAAACTGCAAACCTAAAATTTGCTTGTTCCGCAGCCGTGACCATAACAGCTTTTCAGCATCCGTCATGTTGTTGCGTAAATCCCGCGAAGCTTGTTTTAATTTTTTATTGTAGGGTTTCATTTTTTATTCTACTAATTTGTTTTCATAAATCCCTCCTAACCTCCCTTTTGCAAAGGGAGGAACAACACGAATCCAAAAACCATCATCAAATTCGCGTGAAGTCCCTCTTTCTCAAAGAGGGATTTAGGGAGATTCATTTATATAGATTTTATAGATCAAAGTTAGTCTACTGTCCATTCTTCCCCCAACCCACCCGTTTTTACATATTTTAGTCAGACAAACCCGCCACAATTCCGCATACTTAACAAAAATTTACCTCTCCCATTTAACCCATTGGTGCAACAATGAAAAAACTCATCAACAACCCTGAAAATCTGGTTGTCGAAATGTGCAAAGGCTTTGTCCTTGCTCACCCTGAACTGACATTTACCGAATCGCATAAAATCATTTCACGTAAACAAAAACACAATAACGTGGCACTGATTAGTGGCGGTGGTAGTGGTCACGAACCTGCACATGCGGGCTTTATCGGTACAGGCATGTTAGACGCGGCTGTATGTGGTGACGTGTTTGCATCACCTTCTCAAATTCAGGTCTACAAAGCCCTGCAACATGTGGCAACAGACAAAGGCGTTTTGATGATCATCAAAAACTATTCTGGCGATATGATGAATTTCCAGAATGGTGCAGCACTTGCTCAGGAAGATGGCATTAAAGTCGATTATGTAAAAGTGGCGGATGATATTGCCGTTAAAGACAGCCTCTATACGGTTGGTCGTCGTGGTGTTGCTGGTACCATCTTCGTGCATAAAATTGCCGGTGCTGCTGCCTCTAAAGGTTATGAACTTGCTCGCGTGAAAGAGCTGGCTCAAAAAACAGCAGATAACGTGATTAGCCTTGGTTTTGCCTTTACCTCTTGTACCGTTCCTGCCAAAGGCACACCCACCTTCACCTTGGCGAATGATGAAATGGAATACGGCGTCGGCATCCACGGTGAACCCGGCATTCGTCGTGAAAAAATCCTGCCATCGAAAGAAATGGCACAACGTATGGTCGATGACTTATTTCTTGACCGTCCTGACATGCAAGAAGTTGCGTTGTTGGTGAATGGCTTTGGTTCAACACCAATGCAAGAACTGTATGTATTTAACAATGATGTATGCGAACATCTGGCACGTAAAGGCATCAAGATTTACCGTACATTTGTTGGCAACTACATGACCAGTATCGACATGAATGGTGCATCGGTCTCATTACTTGCTGTGGATGATGAACTGAAAACCTATCTGGATGCGGAAGCCAATACCCCTGCCTTAAAGCTTGATGGCTCACCTGCACTACCATTTGAATTTGCAGCACAAGATGCAGCAGCAAAACAAACCGCCAATACCGAAGTTGAAACCCAAGCAGAACATGCTGAAATTCAGAACGAGCAATTCACGATTGAAAACATGCGTTATGTGGTCGATGTGATGGCGGCCTGCATCATCAAAAACGAAGTGCCATTCTGCGAGCTGGATGCCCATGCAGGTGACGGCGATTTTGGTATGAGCGTCGCCAAAGGCTTTAAACAACTGAAACGCGAATGGCAAAGCCTGATTCAAGCGCAGCACATGGATGAATTCCTGCTGAATAGTTCCATGATTATTATGGAACATTGTGGCGGTGCGTCAGGGCCAATTTGGGGTTCTGCTTTCCGTTCAGCCAGCAAAGCCATTCAAGGTAAACAAATCCTAAGCGTGGCAGATTTTGCCGAGATGCTGCAAGCAGCAGTGAAAGGTATTCAAGTGACAGGTGAGCGTTCATTTGGTCGTGGTGCTGTGGTCGGTGACAAAACCCTGATTGATGCTTTGGTTCCTTGCGCAGACTCTTGGTCAGCCAATACCGACAAGAGGTTTAAAGAAAACTTTGTCTTAGGTGCAGAGGCCGCAGTAAAAGGTGCAGAATCCACCAAAGAGATCGTGGCGCGTATGGGCCGTGCTGGTACAGTCGGTGATCGTAGCTTAAGCTATCCGGACGCAGGCGCACACGGCTTAGGCGTGATCTTTACGGACATTGCCGAGCATATTAAATAAGCTTTGCAATATTTAAAAAGAGCCTCGACACTGTTTGGGGCTTTTTTATCTTTCATTTCCTTTACTGAGCAAGTTTAAAAGCACAAATAATGAAAGGCATACTCATCTCTATAAGTATGGCTTAACTAAACTTCTCTAAATAGCGCTCTAACTCTTCTGTCACCACTACCCGCTTATTGCCTTTCACCTGTTCCTCACCCAATACGCCTTCTGAGTCAATGACCACCACTTTGTGTCCATTCGCTTGTAAACGTTTGACGCCTTCAAATAACATGCGTCCACCTACATCATGAATCAAAGTTAAATTAGTCAGGTCTATGACTATACGTGTTTTAGCGTCTGGCTCATCCTGCAAGATCCGCAGCAACATTTCCGATTCGGTAAATTGCAATACACCGCGCAGCTCATACACGATAATGTCATTGTTCTTACCTGCTGTATAACGACTTTGCAAAATGGTCTGTGCCGATGGCGTCCCTTCCATCAGATGCAAGCCCATGTCACGCGACAAACGCTCAAAAATATCTACCCCACGTACACTATGCCCATGCTCATCAATTTTAGGAGAAAAAACCACAATTCCCACCTGCCCAGGCAATACCCCGATAATTCCACCCGACACACCACTTTTGGCAGGAATGCCCACCGTAGTCAGCCAGTCACCCGCCGCATCATACATGCCACAGGTCATCATCACGCTGAGCACTTGGCGCACTACATCACGCTCTAACAACTGTTTGCCAGTTTTGGCCTGAACACCACCATTAGCGAGCACACTACAGATATTTGCCAGATCTTTGACCGTCACCTTAATCGCACATTGCTTGATATATCCATTGACGATTTCCACAGGATCCGAATCAAGCACACCTACAGTACGCAGCATATAGCCAATCGACAGGTTCCGGAATGCAGTTTTGACTTCCGACTTATACACCTGCTTGTCGAATTCCAGTTGACGTCCTGCCAGCTCACTTAAAAAACGGCGTTAGCATTCCGCACGTGAAATGCCTTTTTGTACCGGAATCAAAGAATGCGTGGTAATCGCACCCGAGTTAATCATTGGATTTTTAGGAAGATTGGTTTCTTTATCTAGCGAAATCTGATTAAAAGCCTCTCCTGAAGGTTCAACGCCGACCTTTTCCAGTACTGCTGGAATTCCCAAATGCTGCAATGCCAAGGCATAGGCAAAAGGCTTGGACATCGACTGCATGGTAAATTCGGTTTCATCATCTCCCGTGGAATAAATCGTGCCATCCACCGTGGTCAGCGCCAAAGCGAACTTGTTTGGATCTACCGCTGCCAGTTCAGGGATATAGTCAGCCAAAGCGCCCTGATCATTATCATGACAGACCGTTAATACATGCTGGAGATAATCGGGCACCGGGGTTTTCATTCAGATAGATCCTTTATATTTTCATCCTGTTTCCACCTTAAATTTTCAGGATAAAACTACAAGTCCAAATTGGTAGCATTTTATAAATACGTCCATCGATTTGGACTAAAACAAATGCCTTTTCAGCTCAATGATCATCAGGAGTAAGGGGCATTTTGATATTATTTTTTTGAGTTTTTATAAAATATCGAGCGGTTCAACAGGTCATTTCGATTAGTTTGATTATCCATTTTATTTATATTTTTCATCGCAATAAATGATATTATTCACCCACCTGCTCACATTATAATCTAACACGCTGATCCCGGATTTGAATTTTTACAGTCTACTCGTGCCCAGCATCATGTCGAGCCTGGGGATCATCACGCTGAGTATTTCCTATTATAAAGGCTTACCTAATTATTTAAGATCTTATGCTTATGCACTGATTCTGATTGGCGTAACGATATTACTCAATACCGTTTTATCTGCAGCAGTTTTAGTTGAAATCTCCAGTTTCATTGCTGCTCTTTACTTCTTGTCCTGTACCTTTCACAGCAAAGCCATTTATGAGCGTTTAAAAATCGACTATGTATGGCCAAACTATATTTACCTGATTGCCTTGGGTGCGTTTGGCATTTACTACTTTACCCAAGTGACTGCTGACCAGACTGCCCGTTTGCTGATTATTGGTAGCATTACTGCGGCAATTTATTTGCACCGCCCGATTGCCTTTATTCGGACGAGTACACGCTTACGTATCGACAGTTACCTGAAAATTTTTACCCTCGCGACCGCGTTCATCATCATGGGTCGTGCCTTGCTATTCTCTGTTTTACTTGAGGATCAGGGATTTGTCGCCCATTACGAACCGGCATGGGCATTTACGCAGCTGCTCCTGCTGCTGATTGATCTGATCTTTTTAGGTTTATTCATTGGCTGTGCAATTTTGGATCTGGTGCGAAAGTTGCAACGGGAGCGCCATCACGACCCGCTGACCGGATTATTAAACCGTCGTGGCTTTGAAGCCTATATTCAAAAAATAGATCCCAATCCCGCCTTACAGCATGCAGTTTTGATGGCAGATCTAGATCATTTCAAAGCCGTTAATGATCGTTATGGACATCAGGTCGGTGATCTGGTTTTACAACATATCAGTCAGATATTTAAAGCCAATATTCGGGACAAAGACCAAGTGTCACGTATTGGTGGTGAAGAGTTTCTGCTCGTCTTGCATGACATTCAAAAAGATGCCGCCTTTAAAATTGCTGAACGGATCCGGTTACAGCTTGAAGAAACCCCATTACATCATGAACAGCAGCATATTTACCTGACTATCAGTATCGGAGTCAGCTTCTTCAATCATCCTAATCAGATTAAAGAAGCCACTTTAGCGGCTGATCATGCCATGTATCAGGCCAAACAGATGGGCCGTAATCAGGTTCAATTCGCTCAAGAGAAAATTGCCTGAATTTGATAAAACTTTAAATCTCTTATTTCACCTTGGTCTTGCGAATCATTTTGTACAGCACCTTGGGGGAAATACGTGAAACTAGCACACCAAGTTTTTCTTTCTTTCCGCCAATCACGATATATTCTTCGCCGCACTGCAAGGCTTGTACTGTTTGACGGGCAAAATCTTCTGCCGACAGACCATTTTCAATCGCTTCATCCTGCTTGGCTTGTGGCTTGCCTTCCCCATTTAAAGCATTAAACGACACATTGGTTTGAACAAAGCCCGGGAATATCACTGAGACCTGAACGCCCTGATCAGCAACTTCAGCACGTAAACTATTGGCCCACATATGAATCGCTGCTTTGGCTGCTGAATAGGAGGCGCGATACTGGGTGCCAAGCAAACCTGCCACACTGGAAATAAACACGATACGACCTGATTTTTGTGCCAGAAAGGTCGGCAATACCATTTTGGTGAGAAATACCTGCGAGAAATAATCGACTTCCATAATAGCGCGTTCAGTCTGCATGGTGGTGTGCTGAATCAGGGCACGTTGACTGAGTCCTGCATTATTAATCAGCCAGTCAATCCGGCCTTTTTGTTGCAAAACCTGTTCATAGGCATGACGAACCTGGCTTTCATCTGTGATATCGGCAATAACTGAAATATGCTGATCCGGATTGGTGAGACTTTGGCGAACATTTTCCAGTTCTTCCTCTCGGCGTGCAGTCAGTACCACCTGTGCCCCAAGTGCAGCACATTGCTGGGCAATCGCCTTGCCAATCCCTGAAGATGCGCCGGTAATCCAGACCACTTTTCCATTTAAGTCTTCAACTTTCGCCATGAAATCCTGTTTCCCTTGTTTTAATGAATATGGTACGGCATTTCATCTTCCAGAAATACCAGCAAATGCTCAAAATAATAACTCATGGTATCGGCATCATAGATGCTACCGAGCTTGTCAAAACGTTTATAGCCTAACTGGGTGGTTAAATGAATCACCCCATTCAAGGTTTTATCGACCACGACATTAAATTTCAACATTTTTTTCGGTTCACGGATTAAATGCGTCACCCCTTGATCGACCACCTGAGTAAAGGCTTTTAAAGCGGGTGATACATATTGGTGATTACCATTTTTCATCTGGTCAATACAGCCGAGCAGTTCCATCACCAGCAATTTTTCTACCGGATAACGGACAAAAGCATCACCTTGATACTCATAGGTCATGCGATGCAAATAGTTCACCATAGGCATCAGCCGCTCATTGCCAAACAACGAAACCGACCACGGCATATATTTACGGGTGTTATGCATAATCTGCTGAATCACTTTTTCGGAATCACTGTCCGGTGAATTGGCCAGCTGCACCACCTGACCAAAAATCTGGTCAATAATTTCACAGGCCATATCGGCCAGATTTTCACCTAAGGGTCTGGCAAGACTGTCTCGCTCGCCGGCATTTAATCTGGAATGAAGATCTTTAAAGCGCTGATGGGTTTCGGGTTGAAGCTTCAGGGAAATGCTATAGCTCATCTTATTATCCTTTTTGATATGCTGCGATGAGTCGCGTTTTTTTATCGTTCTATCATACGATGAGTTGCTATACATGCCAATTGGCTAAAGTTTGCATTTGGTTAAGCTGCCGCACGCACTATTTTTTTTGCTACAATAGATGCAATTTTTCATTCACTTTTGATCTGTTTAGACTATGACTGACTCAGCGCAAAATATCGCGACAACCTACGATCCGACCGAGATCGAGAAAAAATGGTACCAAACTTGGGAAGAGCGTGGTTACTTTAAGCCGTCTGAAAAAGGCGAATCTTTCTGTATCATGATTCCGCCACCAAACGTCACTGGTAGCCTGCACATGGGTCATGGTTTCAACAATGCCATCATGGATGCCTTGACGCGTTTCAACCGTATGTCTGGTAAAAATACGCTTTGGCAACCGGGTACTGACCACGCAGGTATTGCAACGCAAATGGTGGTTGAGCGTCAGCTGGGTGCACAAGGGGTTAGCCGTCATGACCTGGGTCGTGAAAAGTTCATCGAAAAAGTCTGGGAATGGAAAGAACAGTCTGGCGGTAACATTACCCGTCAAATCCGTCGCTTAGGTTCTTCGGTTGACTGGTCACGTGAACGCTTCACGATGGATGATGGTTTATCAAACGCAGTAAAAGAAGTGTTTGTAAAACTTCACGAAGAAGGCCTGATCTACCGCGGCAAACGTCTGGTGAACTGGGATCCAAAACTGCAAACTGCCCTTTCTGACCTGGAAGTTGAGTCTGATAAAGAAGAAGCAGGTTCACTCTGGCACTTCAAATACTTCTTTGAAGACAAATCATTGCGCACGCATGATGGTAAAGATCACATCGTAGTAGCTACAACACGTCCTGAAACACTACTTGGTGATACAGCTGTTGCCGTTGCACTTGATGATGAACGTTATACGGATCTGGTGGGTAAAAACATCATCCTGCCAATCACTGGTCGTGCGGTTCCAATCGTTAAAGACGAATATGTCGATAAAGAATTCGGTACAGGCTGTGTGAAAATCACCCCTGCGCATGACTTCAATGACTATGAAGTAGGTAAACGTTGCGAATTGCCAATCATCAACATCTTCAACAAAAATGCTGAAGTTCTTGCTGAGTTTGAATACATCGCGAAAGCGGGCGAACAAATTTCTAAAACCATCCCTGCACCTGCGGACTACATTGGTTTAGAACGTTTTGAAGCACGTAAAAAACTGGTTGAACAAGCAGAAGCTGAAGGCTGGTTAGACCAAATCCAACCTTATACATTGAAACCCCCTCGCGGTGACCGTTCAGGCGTGATCGTTGAGCCGTTATTAACAGACCAATGGTATGTAAAAATCGCGCCTCTTGCGAAACCTGCCATTGAAGCGGTTCAAGACGGTCGTATCAAGTTCGTACCTGAGCAGTACAGCAACATGTACATGGCGTGGATGAACAACATCCAAGACTGGTGTATCTCGCGTCAATTATGGTGGGGTCACCGTATCCCTGCTTGGTACGATGCGGAAGGCAGTGTTTATGTTGGTCGTGACGAAGCTGAAGTTCGGGCGAAAAACAATATTCCTGCCGATGTTCAATTGAACCAAGACGAAGACGTACTGGATACATGGTTCTCTTCAGGTCTCTGGACATTCTCAACCTTAGGTTGGACTGGCGACGAAGCAAAAGACAAAGAAAACTACTTCCTGAATACCTTCCACCCGACAGAGGTACTGGTAACCGGTTTTGACATCATCTTCTTCTGGGTTGCCCGCATGATCATGCTGACCATGCACTTCATGAAGAATGAAGATGGTACGCCTCAAGTGCCGTTCAAGACTGTGTACGTTCACGGTCTGGTACGTGATGGCGAAGGTCAGAAGATGTCTAAATCGAAGGGTAACGTGCTTGACCCATTAGACTTGATTGATGGTGTGGATCTTGAAACTTTAGTACAAAAACGTACCACAGGTTTGATGAACCCGAAACAGGCAGCGAAGATTGAAAAATCAACCCGTAAAGAATTCCCTGAAGGAATTCAGTCTTACGGTACCGATGCAGTTCGTTTCACCTTCTGTGCGCTTGCCAATACTGGTCGTGACATCAAGTTCGACATGAAACGTGTTGAAGGCTACCGTAACTTTGCCAACAAAATCTGGAACGCAACGCGTTTCGTGATGATGAATGTCGAAGGTCAAACGATTGGTTCAGAAGCACGTCAAGACCTTTGGGAGTTGCCTGAACAATGGATCGTAAGCCGTCTGCAAAAAGCGGAACAAGCGGTGCAAACAGCATTTGCAACCTACCGTTTAGACCTAGCTGCGCAAGCGATTTATGAATTCATCTGGAATGAATACTGTGACTGGTATGTTGAGTTAACCAAACCGGTTCTGAACGATGAAAATGTGTCTGAAGAGCGTAAAGCTGAAGTACGTCGTGTTCTTCTTTCGGTAATGGAAGCGTCTTTACGTTTAGCTCATCCGTTAATGCCGTACTTGACTGAAGAAATCTGGCAAACACTTGCGCCGAAACTTGGCATCACTGGCGAAACTATTATGTTGGCGCCGTACCCTGTTGCTGAGCAAGCATTGATGAATGACCAGGCTGAAGCAGACATGCAATGGCTGCAAGGTTTGATTGGTGCGGTACGTAACATCCGTGGTGAGATGGGTCTAGGTAATGCTCGTTTGTTGCCTGTTCTTTTGCAAAATACGACTGAAGCTGAAAAAGCACAGATCACACGTATTGAAGCATTGTTCAAAGCATTGGCAAAAGTTGAAAGCATTACTTTCCTTGCTGATGGCGAACAACCACCATTGTCTTCTTCATCTGTCGTTGGTCACGTGTCTGTATACGTTCCAATGAAGGGTTTAATTGACCCGAAAGCGGAATTGGGTCGTCTTCAAAAAGACTTAGACAAGGTTCAAAAGCAACATGACCAAATTGCAACTAAGCTCTCTAACGAAGGTTTTGTGGCAAAAGCACCTGCAGCTGTGGTTGAAGGTGAGAAAGTGAAACTTGCTGAGTTTGCTGATCAGTTAGCGAAGATTAAAGCGAATATGGAGCAAATTGCAGCGCTTTAAGGCTGTAGTTTGATTCAAAAAAATCCCCTCTTAGTGAGGGGATTTTTTTAATTCCAATATGTTTGGATAATTTCTTTTATCCAATTAAATAGCGGAACTATTAATATTACTAACACCTGCTGCCAATATCGCAAACTTTCTGGTTGCTCATTAATAATGATAATTGGCTGAGATTTAACAACCTTAGTTCTTTTTTTAGCTTTTGACTTTTTACGTCTAGCCATAAATTCTTTACCTTCTAAATAGAATTTTGGACTACACGTCTGAGTTTTTTAATGATATGCCCCAAACGTGTAAATAAATACAGTTTGGTCATAGGAGTTACTCAAGCAGAGATAGAAAGATTTTTTTGAATTGAAAAATTACGAGTGGTTATAAAAATAATTGGTAAAGCTACTAATAGAATAATTTTAAAGAATGTTTGTAAACTTACCGATTCATTACCCTTTAAGGATTTTGAAAAAAATTTAGAAACTTCTCTATTGATATAGTGATAAAGGAAAGTATCTAAATCAACGAGAATGCCTATTTTTGATAATAGATTGTGATACATCTTTTGGAAATGGGCAAATATAGTTCTTTCACGCTCAGTATTACCTAGACGTGATAAAACACCTGCTAATATATCTAATGCGAGTTTTAACTTACTATTTCTACTGGGCAACGAGGAACTACTATTACTACCATCCTCAAAATCATCCCAACTCAATATCGACATATTTATACCTTTTTATTCTAAGTTTTAATCATATAAATCCATTAAATGTAATGTCAAATTAAAAACACTATATATAGATAATTTAATAATTAAAAACACTATATATAGTAAAAGATCAATTACCCTCACCCCAGCCCTCTCCCCGAGGGAGAGGGAGTGTCATTGGATTTAATGCCTGCATGAATTTAGTAATGAATATTCCCTCTCCTTTTAGGAGAGGGTTAGGGAGAGGTCTGCTTTAATTCAGTACATACTTGCCATAAATGCTCTAAAATCACATCCGTCCTTCCTAAAACATCATGATTCCAATACCGTACAACAGTTAAACCCACAGCCTCTAAAAACTTGGTTCGTTCAACATCGTATTCAATCGCATCATCTGTTCCATGCTGACCGCCATCCAGCTCAATGACTAAACCAATTTCATGACAGTAAAAATCCAAAATGTATGGTGCAATCACGTGCTGACGACGGAATTTCAGATTCATAAAACGTTTGGCACGAAGCAGTTGCCACATCAAGTTTTCAGCATCGGTGGTGGTGTGGCGCATGGATTTGGCAAATTGTAATAGTTGGGGATCGAATTTTTTATTCATAGGCTTATGTTTTTATTATTTTCTTTAGATTATCAAATTTTATAACCTCTCCCTAGCCCTCTCCTAAAAGGAGAGGGAACGTTCATTATTAAATTAATTGATGGCATCTAATCAGTTACGACTCCCTCTCCCTCTGGGAGAGGTGAATCTTAAAATAGCTCTCACCCTTGCGCACTCAGAATATATTCTGAGGATGCTCATCTCCTAACAGGAGAGGGAATTTTCATTATTACATCTAGAGTTATTATACGAATAAGAGATTAAAGCATCCCATGCCTTAAAAACATCTCCAAGCCACTTACCTTTTTGATATACATCAGGCGTTCTTTTTCTACTTTAATCTGCTGTTTGATGGCTGAAGTATCTTCATCGATTTGCTTATACAGGTCAGCAATCTGAACTTTGCCTTTCGCCTTTTTTACTGCAATTCTGGTTTTTTGTGACCAGACTAATCTATGTATCAATACATCGATCTGATCTTGTAATTTCTGACTCTGTGCATCCAAAGCGAGTTGATAAAACTTGAGTTGCTCTGCACTTAAACCTTTTTGTGAAACATCCTGATCTTGTTCAATTTGTAGTTGCATTCTTAGTAACGTAAACAGGTCCTGCTCTGCATACGCCTCGTTGGCACGTTGCAATAATTCAGTTTTCTTGATTTTTTTGACATCATTCACTTCACGGTCAGGGTGAATGATGGCAGCAATTTTTAAATAAACGGTTTTCAATGACTGCTCTGCCATCGCTGCTGCCTGTTCCTGTTTTTCCTGCTGGCGTTTTAATCTGGCCTGCTCACGTGCCTGCTGAAAATGATCTGATTCCCATTCTTCAAATACTTCTACATCTGCAAGATCTGAGGGATGCTCATTCTTAAAAAATGTTTCCAGTTCATTTACTTTCTTTTGGCTTTTTCTGAATTGGGCATGTTCGGCACGTTGCTGATAGTAAGTGAAGATTTCATTCACTTTATGAGCTTGTTGCACCGACATTGCCTGAGAGTCTTTTAGATAATTTGCAAGGTATTGAATCTTTTCATCCAGCACCACCAGTTCTGCCTTGGAAAATGTGGTTTCCTGCAGGTGCTTCCAGAGCTGTTCCAGCTGCTTGAACAGTACGCCATGCAATTCATGGTAAACTGGCATGAAGGTTTTATGGGTATATTGCTGCAGATCTTCTTCAGCCTGTTGCCATTGGTGTAATTCCTGTTTCTGTTGCTCGATTTTATCAATCAGATGATCCAGCTTCTTCTGCTGTGGCGAAAGCGCTGTGAATGGCTGAATCATGGTTTTTAAGTCAAAGAGCATGGCAGGAGAAGGTCAAAGAAGAAATAATATCCATATTAAATCTTTCAGCTTTCGTCACAAAGTCCTTTTCAGTGTGCCCTTTCGAAATTTGTATCAGAATTAAAAAAAGCAGACCAAAGTCTGCTTTTTCGCTCTCATATTGATTATTCCAGCACTACACGGCCATTCAAGGACTGTACCGGACGGTTATTTGGATGCCCCATCAGTTTGGTAAATTCCGAAATCTGCTTGGCAGAAGCCTGCTGAATATCTTTCAGAATCAGCCAGCGTACGCCTTCCGAACACGGAGGTGTGGTCAGCGAGCCGCTAAAGCGATAATAATCCAGATTCTTAGGCAACATCTGATTCACCGCTTGTGGCGTTTTCAAAACCACTTTTTCACCCTGTTTTTTTGGTAGGCGACTCCACATGCGTTTGAGCATCTGACTTTCCTGTCCCTGTTCAAACATCATCCCCACCACAGCCAGCTCACCTTTGGCATTGGCATGGACAAAGTGGATTTCCAGTGGATAGCTTTTACCCTTGATCAGGTTTTCACTCGGGCTGTGCAAATGAAACTGCTTCAGTACAAAGGTATCGCCATCCAGCTGCAATTCACCACCTTGCGCAAAATCCACCTGAACGGTATGACCTTTATTTTCGATCGCATGAATCATGGTGTTATAGCTGAACTTGAGTGGTTCCAGTTCTGCTTTCACTGTTCGTTCAATATTGATTGGTGACTGGTTCAGACCATTACAGGCCGAATATTTCTGGCTCAAAGTCGACCATTGCTCAGGCTGAGTATAATCCCAATCCGCATCTGCCCAGACCGCTGTACTTAAACCCATAACCGTTAAAAGCGTGAATATTCTTTTCACAATACATCCCTTGTTGGAAGTCAAAATCACAATTTCTAATTTAAAAACAGTTTATTAAAGTAGTGTAATCACTCTATTTTTCAGGCCACAAACTACAGATTTTTATAAAGATGAAGTGATTTGCTTACAAATTTCTAAACACTCCTAATTATTCAAAACACATTATTCAGAATATATATTGATAAATTTCAAATGGATAATACTTTTATAGATTTAAAAATAGACAGTAGAGAATGTGATCTTCTTCAAATTTAATCTGCTGATTTTTTATGCATTATTTACATGAAATCTCTATCTTATTTTCAATAGATCAAATAGCTAGATTTTTAAGTTCAAGCTTCTTTTTTAAATAGAATCTACCTTTATTCATAAACTTACATAAACACAGCAGCAAATAAAATACTGATATTGCTAGACTCGAGCCAAAGAGCAAAATGAGGATAAAGAATTTAAATGGACTGGGCGACCATATTTATAAATGACACCACCTGGGAGTTTACCGCAGAAATTTTGCTGCGTTGTGCCCTGATGTACACGATGATTATCCTGTTTTTGCGTCTGACCGGAAAACGTGGGGTACGTCAACTTTCTATCTTCGAAGTCGCTATCATTTTGAGCTTGGGTTCGATTGCCGGCGACCCGATGTTTACTGAAGATATTCCCCTGATTCAGGCAGTTCTGGTGATGTCGGTGATTATTATCATGTACCGCCTGACCACCTGGCTCATGATGAAATATCAGTGGTTTGAAGACCTACTGGAAGGTAAACCGATTTATATCGTAGAAGATGGCGTGCTGGTCGTTGAAGAAATTAAAAAAGGTAAGATGTCACATGATGAATTCTTTGCCGAAATGCGCCAGCAAGGCGTAGAGCATCTGGGTCAGGTACGCACCGGTTTACTGGAAACTGACGGTAAGTTCAGTATCCTGTTCTTCAAATCGGATGAGGTTCGGCCTGGGCTGCCACTTTTCCCTAAAACCTGTTCTATAGTCCAACAGGTCAAGGCTGGGCAATTATATGCCTGCATTTACTGTGGACAGGTACAAACCCTTTCGCATGCCAACCAGCAATGTCCGCGCTGTGATTCTTCGCAATGGGCCGAAACGATTGACTGTTTAAGAATAACTTAAGCCTGATTCAGTAACTGCAAATGCGCAAAAATTTCCGGCAGTTGCTGAATTTTATATTGGATATGTTCAGCATCTGTATGAAAGCCTTGCATCCATAATGCATGCATTCCGGCCTCTGTAGCTCCTTGTACATCATTAATTGGATGGTCGCCAATATACAGGCACTGTGCAGGCTGCACACCTAGACGCTCTGCAGTGATCTGGAATATTTCTGGCTGTGGTTTGTTAAAGCCTACTAGTCCCGAACTGATGATCTCATCAAAATAAGGTTCAATACCCAAACCCCGAATCGTATTTAAACGGGTGTCATGTCCGCCATTGGATACAATTGCCAGTTGATAGCCTTGGGATTTTAACTGCTCTAGCACCTGCTTGGCATCGGGCATTTCTACGGCGAAACGGCCAAACTGGCTGAACCAGAATTGGGCCAGTTCATCTATGCTGGGAGGATTTAACCAGGATAGCTCCTGCAATAAGGCATAAGCAGCCGAAGCCCCGATACTGCCATGTGTCAACAATTCCTTTTTCGGATAACCGCCATTATCAATGCGCCTTACAATCTCGATAATTTTGTCAGACTCGACCTGTTTCAATGCTGGCGCATAATATTCTGCCAGATAACGGCTATAGGCTTGTGTCGTCAGATCACGATGGGTCAAGGTATTGTCGAGGTCAAATAAAACAGCTTGAATAGGCATAATTTTTAAAACGAAGTGCTGAAACTTTCAATCATGTTAACAGTCCAAAACTTGTTAGATCAGACATAAAATTGCTAAGTTTTGTTGTTTTAAGCATAAAAAAAGCGATGCTAAAGCATCGCCTTTTCTTAGAGTACAAAATCTAAATTAGAATTTGTATTCAACACCTGTACCTACGACTGGCTGATCCGTTTCATTTGAACCTTGTTCTAACATTAGGTAGCCCGCATAACCATATGCTTTCACCTGCTTGCTGAATGCATAGTCTGCACCAACTAGAATTTGTTGAGCTTCATAATCAGCTTTGGCAGTAGTAAATTCAGTTGTGCTTTGACTATATTGACCTTTTACTGTCCATGCTTTTGCTGTTGGCAAATTGTATTCAGCTCCAATTAACCAAGCTTGTTGATCATCAATAGCTCTGATTGATTCAAGCCAAGTTACTGAAGTGTCATTGTCAGCATTTGCTGTCTCTTCGACTTCTGAAACTTGATAAAGTGCCTTAAGTGCTAAACCATTATCTAAATTTACTCGGCCAATCGCACGGATCGTATTTGCAGCAGCAAATACACTACCTGCGGCTCCACCTGTTACTTCTGGAGCAGATGCATTCAAAATACCGCGACCAGCAAAATTTGATGGAATTGCTTTATCGTAACCAAGACCTAAAACAACTGCTTTGCTGTCATATACTACAGATGCTGACCATGCATCACCCAAGCCACGACCTGCAACTTTAGAACCGCCTTTAGACGAGCTAATACCACCAGCTTCACCCGTAGCTAATAGTGCAGTTGCTTTTAGTTTACCTTCACCGACTGCAAAGCCAGGAGCTTCATAGACGACAACATTATCGATACGGTTTTCACCGGTAAAGATACCTGCCATATCCGCTTTATTTGCAACATAGTTATTGAAAGTATCAACTACTGAAGAAAGCTGTTTTACAGGCGTATCGATTTTACCTAGTTTTACTGTACCTAACTTTTCATCTTTAAGACCGACTAAAAGATTACGCGGTACAAATGTATCTGTACTTCCACCATTGTCTACATAGAAGGTAAATTCAGCTTGATAAAGCCCACTTAAACGGTCAGTAAGTTTCTCCTCACCTTTTAAACCCAAGAATGAATTATTAGTATTCAGTTCAATAACATCGCGATCAGACACAGGTGAAGCATTGTCTTCAGGTAAATAATCAACTGTGGCATCAATCTCACCATAAAAAGTTGGTGCTGCAAAAGTTGTCCCCGCCAAAAGGCTGAATGCAATTGCTGTCGCTAACTTAGTTTTCATCAAAAAAATCCTTAATTTATTTTGTAACAAATAATACACACGGCGCTTATATTACAAAATTATTAAATTAATATTTATATATTCTATTTAGTACTTTAGGCTAACATTTAACCAAACAGTTGATTATTTAGAAATTTTATACTTTTTCTGCAACTTTCATCCATCGGAAAATTGGAATTAGACTGAAAATTGCCACGATCACGATCAGATTCAGATAATTTTGATAGCCTAAAGCATCTCCAAAAATGCCACTCAGGCTATAAAGTCCCCCACTCACCGTGGCCATCAGAGCAACCTGAAAGGTAAAATCTGTCCCTGCCAGATGCTTACGGCTGTATTGCATGACCAAGGTCAACATGACCACCAAAAGCATGGCTGAGACCATGTCTTCGGCCGCATTGATCAGATAAATGATCCAATTTTCTACTTTGTTTTGAGCTTCATACTGGGCAGCCAGCCAGGCGTAGCCCATTAAGCTTAATATTTTTAGAATTGAGAAAACGATCAAACTCGAGCTGCGAGACCAGTACTTCAGACACCAGCCCGCCAGTCCTGCTCCAATCAAGGCAGCCAAGGCTCCCAGCATGGTGATATAAAGGCCAATCTGGCTAAAGCTCAGTCCGAGATCTACCATTAAAGGTTTTAATAAAGGCCCGGATAAACCATCGGCGATTTTAAAGGTCAATAAAACCAGTAACCAGACAGCCAAGGTTGAATCCGACCAGAAGTATTGAAAATAGGTTTTTATATTGCTGAATGCAGGTCCTTTATCAGCTGGCGTGATAATTTTTGAATGCTGAGGTTCTCTAAAAAATAAAATGGGTAAAGTATTAAGAAAAACCAGCGCAGCCAGCAACAGAAAGGTACTTTGCCATTGCAGCAGATCCAGCAACCATAATATTGCCCCACCTCCGACAATAAATCCCAATCGTGAACCGATGACCTGAAAGGTATTGCCCCAATGCTGTTGCTCATGATTCAGAATGTTAACCGCCAATGCATCGGTGGCAATATCCTGCGTCGCACCAATACCATTCATCAACAAAAGTATGATAAAAAACAGCAGTAAATACAGCGGCTGATTCAAAGCCTGAATGGGTAGAAAAGAAAGTCCAATCAAGACAGCAACTGACAGCCATTGCAAGGGAATAATCCAGCTACGGTAATGACCTTGGGATTTCTTCCCATAACGATCGACCCAAGGTGCCCAGAATATTTTAATCGACCAAGGCAGCATTAACAGGCCAAAGCCTCCGATATGCGCCAGCGATACCCCTTCAGCTCGCAGAATGACCGGCAAGGCATGCGTCATAAATCCGACCGGAAGCCCCTGTGCCCAATATAGGGAAAACAGTAAAATATAGGTATTCCGCATATTTAGGCTAAGTCCTTAAGGTGAAAATGCATCACCAGCATTTAAGATGCTATACATTTTGCCAATGATCCGGATTTTACAACAGTCTAATATAATAAAAAATAAAGAAAAATTAGTTTCAGGAAGGGACAAAAGCAATGGCCCAAATACGTTTCCCCCAACTCCCGCAGCATGTGCCAGCCCGCGGCAGCAAGCTAAGCCGGACTTTTTTCAGGCAGCTTTTTTTGGCCCAAGGCTGGCGTCTAGAAGGCGAATTTCCAGACTTACCTAAAGCAGTCACGATTATTTCACCGCACACCTCCAATATTGATGCCTGGCTCGGTTTTAACGCCCTACTTGGTCTTGGTATTCAGATTACGATTTTTGGTAAAGACAGCCTGTTTCGTACACCGCTAAAATCGGTTCTGGAATGGATTGGTGTGGTTCCGGTGGTACGTGATAGTCCACAAGGACATACCCGACAGATTGTAGACATCATTGAAAAATCAGAACAGATCTGGGTCGGTATGGCACCGGAAGGTTCACGTAAGGCACCGGATAAAATTCGCAGCGGTTTTTATCATATTGCCAAGGCAGCCCATTTGCCGATTGTGATGTTTTCCTTTGATTATGATATCAAGACCATTCATATCCTGGGCGTATACCATCTGACCGGTGATTATGAATACGACCTGGAACAGATTTATCAGCATTATCAAGGTAAATTCTCGGCCAAAAATCTGGACTGGGTGGCCAAGCCGTTACAAAAGCTTTTGAAAAAAGACTAGGCAAATACGCCTTTTTTTGATGTGATAGCCTGAATTTTGTTGATTTAATCACCAGTTTTTATAATGAAATTAGCTCGTTATGCCTTAATTGGCTGCCTTGGTTTCAGTCTTGCAGCCTGTGACAAAGCCACTAAAACACCTACGCCTGCCACGCCATTAAAAGCCCGTGAACCTGTCGTCGCCATTGCCCTCGGTGGCGGCGGTGCCAAAGGTTTTGCCCATATTGGCGTCATTAAAGTGCTCGAATCACACGGCATCAAACCGAAAATCGTCACCGGTACCAGTGCCGGTAGTTTTGTCGGTAGCCTGTATGCCAGTGGCAAATCGCCTTATCAGTTACAGCAGATTGCCCTGAATTTTAAAGAATCTGATATCCGCGATTTAACCTTGAACCGGCAAGGGATTATTGCCGGACAAAAATTGCAGGATTTCGTCAACAAGAATGTAGCGAACAAACCGATTGAGCAGTTCCCGATTCGTTTTGCGGCAGTCGCCACTCGTCTGGACAATGGCCGCAAAGCAGATTTTATTAAAGGCAATGCCGGACAGGCGGTCCGAGCCTCCTGTAGTATTCCGAATGTATTTGTACCGGCCGTGATTAGCGGTACCAAATATGTTGACGGCGGACTGGTCAGTCCGATTCCGGTCAAGACGGCCAAAGATATGGGAGCAGACATTGTGATTGCTGTGGATATTTCTGCCCGTCCGGATGGTAATAAAGCCTTGAATATGTGGGGCGTACTGGATCAGACCCTAAATATTATGGGACAGCAAAGTATTAATGAAGAGCTGAGTCAGGCCACTGTGGTGATCCAGCCTAAAGTCGGCCATATCGGCACTTTAGACCTGAAAGCCAGCAATGCCACCATTCTGGAAGGTGAAAAGGCTGCTCAGCTGAAAATCCGTACTATTGAAAAAGCCATTAGCAACTTTAAGCAGTCGCCAGCGGCATTTAAACCGCCACGTCCGGCAAAATTTTGATGCATGAATTTTTTATATTCATCTGCGGCCGCATCTGCTACATTGAAGATCAATCATATAAAGATGATGATTAATTAAATACTTAGCGATATAGGTCACGATATGGAATTAGTTCTTGAACCTTGGCACTGGTTTGTATTAGGCATTCTTCTGATTCTGTCTGAATTACTGCTGCCCGCATTTGCTGCCCTGTGGTTCGGGATCGGTGCCATCATGGTTGGCGTCCTGTACTGGATGTTCCCGATGATGGGACTAACGACCCAGCTCCTGACCTGGATCGTACTTTCTGTTCTGTGTACGCTGCTCTGGTTTAAGTTTATCAAGCCACTTTCCATTGACAAGACCAAAGCCGGTCTATCGCGTGAAGCGACCATTGGTCAGGTGGGCATGGTGATTCAGACTAATCTGGATCATGGGCAAATCCGGGTGCGCTTTCCGATGCCAGTTTTAGGTTCGGATGAATGGGAATGCCGAACTCTGGACCCAGTTCAGGTCGGAGACCGCGTTCGCGTCGTGGATATTCTGGGTAATGACCTGGTCGTACAACCTCACAGCACGAATTATCAAAATCAATAAGGTGAATAAGCTATGTCTGGTGGTTCTATCATTGTTATCGCGTTTCTGGCCTTTGTTGCGATTACCATATTTAAAGGTGTGCGGATTGTGCCGCAAGGCTACAAATGGATTGTACAGCGTCTGGGGAAATACCACACCACGCTAAATCCGGGTCTGAATTTTGTCATTCCTTATGTCGATGAAGTCGCTTATAAAGTCACAACCAAAGATATCGTTCTGGATATTCCTTCACAGGAAGTGATTACCCGTGATAACGCGGTCCTGCTGATGAATGCCGTGGCTTATATTAATCTGACCACACCAGAAAAAGCCGTGTACGGGATTGAAAACTATTCCTGGGCGATTCAGAACCTGGTACAAACCTCATTGCGTTCGATTGTCGGTGAAATGGATCTGGATGATGCGCTATCTTCACGTGACCATATCAAGGCACGCTTAAAATCCAGTATTTCAGATGATATCTCGGACTGGGGTATTACCTTAAAAACTGTTGAAATTCAGGATATTAAGCCATCTATCACCATGCAAACAGCGATGGAAGAACAGGCCGCTGCTGAACGTCAGCGTCGTGCGACTGTGACTAAAGCTGACGGTGAAAAACAGGCCGCGATTCTGGAAGCGGATGGCCGTCTCGAAGCGTCACGCCGTGATGCCGAAGCACAAGTGGTATTGGCGGAGTCTTCACAACGTGCAATTGACATGGTGACGTCTGCCATTGGTGATAATGAAATTCCAGTCGCCTATTTACTGGGTGAACAGTATATTAAAGCCATGCAGGATATGGCCAAGTCGCCAAATGCCAAGACCGTGGTACTGCCTGCTGATGTGCTGAATACCATTCGTGGTGTCATGGGTCGCCCTAACTAATTTATCTTTTGACTTTATATATAGGCAGCCCGAGGGTTGCCTATTTTTATTGGCACAAGAAAATCTCAGCAAAAAATGTGAATTTATGGTTAAATTTCGCGTTTATTTTTGAAATCTACTGGATTTGATATTGCCTGGCTTTCGGATTAAAGCTTTTCGCAGCTATCTTATTCCTTGTTTCGATCTACTGTCCAACTTAAAAATGGATACCGTATGAGCTCCCTAAATCCAACCTTAATTACTTTTCTTTTCTATATTGTCGCAATGGTGGTGATTGGCCTGATGGCTTATCGCGCGACAAGCAACTTTTCCGATTACATCTTAGGGGGCCGACGTTTAGGGAGTTTCGTAACTGCACTTTCTGCAGGGGCTTCCGACATGAGTGGCTGGCTCCTGATGGGCCTGCCCGGTGCGATTTATCTTTCCGGTCTGTCTGAAATGTGGATTGCCATCGGTCTGATTATTGGTGCCTGGCTCAACTGGCTACTGGTCGCTGGCCGTTTACGCGTACATACCGAAGTCCAGCACAATGCCCTGACCCTGCCGGATTATTTCTCGAATCGTTTTAACGACCAGAAGAAAATCCTGCGTATTGTTTCGGCTTTCGTGATTCTGATTTTCTTTGCGATTTACTGTGCTTCCGGCATGGTCGCAGGTGCACGCCTGTTTGAAAGCATGTTCGACATGTCTTACAGTACCGCACTCTGGATCAGTGCCATTGCCACCATCAGCTATGTATTTATTGGAGGCTTCCTGGCAGTCAGCTGGACCGATACGATTCAGGCGGGTCTGATGATCTTTGCCCTGTTGCTGACACCAATCGTGACGTTGATGGCATTTTCAGATATGTCTCAGGTAACTTTGGCACTGGAAGCTGCTCGTCCTCAAGCAATGAATATTCTGGGTGATCTGAGCTTTGTTGCGATTATTTCTCTGCTCGCCTGGGGTCTGGGTTACTTTGGCCAGCCGCATATTTTGGTGCGCTTCATGGCAGCCGATTCGGTCAAGTCGATTCCAAATGCACGCCGTATTGGCATGACCTGGATGATTCTATGTCTGGGCGGTGCAGTCGCAGCCGGCTTCTTTGGGATCGCCTATTTCCAGCAGCATCCGGAACTGGCCGCTGCAGTGAATGCCAATCCTGAAACGGTATTTATGGAACTGACCAAAATCCTGTTTAATCCATGGATTGCCGGTGTGGTGCTTGCTGCCATTCTTGCCGCAGTAATGAGTACTTTAAGCTGTCAGCTATTGGTCTGCTCAAGTACTCTAACGGAAGACTTCTATAAATCTTTCCTGCGTAAAAATGCCTCACAAAAAGAACTGGTCTGGGTTGGCCGTTTGATGGTGCTACTGATTGCCTTGCTGGCGATCTGGATGGCGGGTAATCCTGAATCTAAAGTTCTGGGTCTAGTGGCCTATGCCTGGGCAGGTTTTGGTGCCGCCTTTGGTCCGCTGATTATCCTGTCATTGTTCTGGAAACGCATGACCTTGAATGGTGCTTTGGCCGGTATGATCGTGGGTGCAGTCGTAGTTATTTTCTGGAAGAACCTGTTTGCTGACACTGGCCTGTATGAAATCGTTCCTGGTTTTATCTGTTCAATGCTGGCGATTGTGGTGGTGAGCCTGATGGGTAAAGCACCAACAGCAGAAATTACCGACCGCTTTGAAGAAGCTGAACGCCTGTACAACGAAAGCAAATAATTGTGTAGCAACTAAAAAAGAGGACTTCAAGTCCTCTTTTTTATGGAATGCTCTTATAACTGAGAAGAAAAAATGTTCCAATCAGCTTTTGCGCGTGAGCAGGAACTGGGTAATTTGCCTCAACTCTTCCGCCCCTTCAAAATGGTTCAAGGCATTGATCGCCTGATCATGTAATTGCTCGGCATAGGCTTTGGCCTGCTCTAGCCCCATCAATGCCGGATAGGTCGATTTCTCTACCTGTTCATCCTTGCCGGCTGTTTTCCCCAAGACTTCGGTATCGGAAATAATATCCAGAATATCGTCCTGTACCTGGAAGGCCAGACCAATCGCCTGTCCAAATTCACGTAATTTAGGAATGGCCAGATCGGTGCCTTCAAAGATTGTCACCGCCGCCATCATGATCGCAGCGCTAATCAAAGCACCGGTTTTATTGCGATGAATATTTTCCAGTGCTTGCTGATCGATTTTTTTGCCTTCAGACTGCAAATCTAAAACTTGGCCATTCACCATTTTCGAAGAAGCGGTTGCCAGAATCTGCATCTGCTTCAGTACAATGGAAGCTTCTACCGCTGGCCCCTGATCAAACAGACGGCTACCCAAAATTTCAAAAGCCATAGACTGCAGGATATCACCTGCCAAAAGTGCGGTATCTTCCCCATAAGCCACATGACAGGTCGGCTGGCCACGGCGCAGCAAATCATTATCCATACATGGCAGATCATCATGAGCCAGTGAATAGCAGTGAATAAACTCGATCGCAACCGCTGCACGGCGCACTGCGGCACTATTCTGGTTAGGCTTTAATGCAGCGGTGGCATAGCATAGCGCTGGACGTACCCGCTTGCCACCCAGCATCACAACATGATGAACTGCCGACCTTAAAGGTTCCGGAATAGCAAAGGCTTCCAGAGCGGTCAATAAATCCTGTTGAATGCGGTGTTGTGCTTGAGTGAGTGCATGGGTTGATACGTCAGTGATAGATGACACATTCGCCTCGAATACGTAGTCCAGAAGAATAAAATGACAAGCGAATAAATGCCTGTACGCTGATCAGGCATTGTACCTAGAAATGCCTTGAATTTTCAGCCATAAATTGAATTGTTCTACTGAAATTTGCTATTCAACATCAAATAAGCACGTCAGAGATTTTAAACCATAAAAAACCACCGCAGAATCGGTGGTTTTATTCAGGCTAAATGTATGCACGGCATTTAAGCGAGAACATCTTCTGGTACGCGCACCCAGCCTTCCATCAAGACGCGGGCACTCCGGCTCATGATGGCCTTTTTCACTTTCCACTCACCATTTTCAAAACTTGCTTGTGCACCCACTCTCAAAGTCCCGGAAGGATGACCGAAACGCACCGCTTCACGCTCTACCCCACCTGCGACCCGGTTCACCAATGTTCCGGAAATGGCAGCTGCTGTACCAATAGCCACCGCAGCCGTGCCCATCATGGCATGATGGAGTTTACCCATAGACAAGGCCCGAACCAGAATATCGGTATCCGATTCAGTGACGGTCTTGCCACTTGAAGAGGTATAGCTACTCGGTGGTGCAACAAAGGCAATTTTTGGAGTGTGTTGTCGGGTTACGGCTTCGGCAATATCCTGAATCAGTCCCATCTGCTTCGCAGCATAGGCACGAATCGTTTCAAATTTTGTCAGGGCTGCCACGTCATTATTGATATGATCCTGAAGCTCTGTGCCCTTATAGCCGAGATCTCCAGCATTCAAAAAGACGGTTGGAATGCCGGCATTAATCATGGTCACTTCAAAGTTGCCAATATTTGGCACTTCCAAAGTATCGACCAGATTACCTGTCGGAAACATCGAACCACCTTCAGCATCATCATCAGCTGGATCCAGAAACTCGATCTGCACTTCCGCCGCAGGAAAGGTTACGCCATCCAGTTCAAAATCACCCAGCTCCTGCACTTGACCATCTTGCATCGGCACATGTGCAATAATGGTTTTCTGAATATTGGCCTGCCAGATGCGTACTGTGCACAACCCATTTTCAGGAATACGTTCGGCATCAACCAGACCATTGGAAATGGCAAATGCACCTACTGCCGCGGTCAGATTGCCACAGTTGCCACTCCAGTCCACAAAAGGACGATCAATTGACACCTGACCAAATAAATAATCGACATCATGATCAGCGTGCAGGCTTTTTGACAGAATGACCGTTTTACTAGTACTGGAACTGGCACCACCCATACCATCAATCTGCTTCCCATAAGGGTCTGGACTACCAATCACGCGCAGCAAAAGCTGATCACGAATCCGGCCCGGCTGTTGTGCTGCTATAGGCAGGTCATCCAGCTTAAAGAAAACACCTTTACTGGTGCCTCCACGCATATAGGTGGCAGGAATCTTGATTTGGGCGGCAAAACTCATGAATTATTTCATCCTTTGACTTGTCTTTGTTTTCGTACGGGTTATTCAATATTTATATTCAAAGTATAGTATGTTGAAAGCAGAACTGCTTGACTGCCAGACCTTAGTATAAAAAAACGGCATTTGTGTTTTATCCAAGAAAAAAGAGAACTCGTCAGTTACACTTTAAATAAAATTAATATATTGATTCATTTATATTTTATTTCAGTTATTTATATGAATATTTTTTATCATTCCTTCAACAATATTTCATTCTTAGGATGGACTAGGCTTCTTTAGTCTGATCAATTACAATCAGCCACTTATCATTTTCCATTGTCGGGCTGAACACTTTGAATAACGAGTCTTCACAACTTCAGCGTGGCTTAAAGAACCGTCATATTCAGTTGATCGCCATGGGCGGTGCAATTGGCACAGGCTTATTCTTAGGTTCCGCACAGGTGATCCAATCTGCGGGTCCTTCTATTATTTTAGGCTATGCCATTGGGGGCCTGATTGCATTTTTAATCATGCGTCAATTGGGTGAGATGATTGTTCATGAACCTGTCGCAGGTTCATTCAGCCATTTTGCTTATAAATACTGGGGCAAATTCCCTGGTTTCCTTGCGGGTTGGAACTACTGGATTTTGTATATCCTGGTGGCCATGACCGAACTTACTGCGGTTGCGAAATATATTAACTACTGGTGGCCTCATATTCCAGCCTGGGCATCGGTATTGTTTTTCTTTATCGTGATTACACTGGTCAACCTCGGCAATGTGAAATTCTACGGTGAATCAGAATTCTGGCTTTCCATCATTAAAGTGACTGCGGTCATCTCGATGATTGTCTTTGGCCTGTATCTGATCCTGACTGCTGATCCTTCTTCAGGCGCATCTTTTAGCAATCTTTGGACCGCGGGTGGTTTCTTCCCGAATGGTTTTGAAGGTCTGTTCTACATGCTGGCATTCTTAATGTTTGCCTTCGGTGGTATCGAACTCATTGGTATGGCGGCTGCAGAAGCTGAAAATCCGGAAAAAACCATTCCGAAAGCCATTAATCAGGTGGTGTTCCGTATTCTGATTTTCTATGTTGGTGCCTTGACAATTCTGTTGTCACTCGTGCCTTGGAATCAGCTTGAGCTTGGTGGTCTGGACAAAAGTCCTTTTGTGATGATTTTCAGTCAATTGGGAATTAGCTGGGCAGCACACTTACTGAACTTTATTATCCTGACAGCAGCACTGTCTGTGTATAACAGTGGCATGTACGCCAACAGCCGTATGCTCTATGGTCTGGCTCAACAAGGAAATGCACCTAAAGTCTTCATGAAAGTGAATAAGCAAGGTACGCCGATTCCTGCCGTATTATTCTCTGCTGTACTGATTTTTGGCTGTGTACTACTTAATTACTTCGTGCCTGAAGATGCCTTAAGTCATCTGATTTACATCGTAGTCGGTGCATTGGTATTGAACTGGGCCATGATTACCCTGACCCATCTCAAGTTCATTCAAAGCATGAAAAAGCTAGGACAGAAGACTTCCTTTCCTGCGCTTTGGTCTCCGGCGGGTAATATTCTGGTTCTAGGTTTCATTCTTACGATTCTTTACATCATGTGGACGCAAGGATTCCAGGAATCTATTTTGATGATCCCGCTTTGGATCGTGGTCATGTTCGGTCTGTTTAAGTTACTTAAGCCTAAAAATACCTAGACAACTCCTGTAGCTATGAGTCCTTAAAAGTTATTGCTTCGGCAATAACTTTTTTTTGTATTTTTTACAGTACAATAGCCTTCTTTTCGCGCCCTTAGCTTAACTGGATAGAGCAGTTGCCTCCTAAGCGACCGACGTGGGTTCGAGTCCCGCAGGGCGCACCATCCTTTCAAAATGTGATCTATACTTCAAAAAATTAGCGTTAATCTTCATATTTTTAGAATATTTTTTATACAAAAAATCATTTTTTCCTCATTATTTTATTTCTATTACTTTCAAATACTTATTTCAAAATGAGGCTATTTTTTGGTGTAAAAACTCTATTTTGATGCTTTTTTAGACTAATTAGTTTTTTCTAGAGCATTTACTCTTATTTTAATTGTGCTATTTTTGTCACATGGAGTAACAAATGATTGCGGATAAATACCCGAAATCTCCAAGAATTTAATAAGTGCAAACAACAACGCTAGATATAAATTTGTACCTCAAGGAAAGACGTAAATGAAATTAAAAACATTAACTACTGCAATGATTCTTGCAACTGTACCAATGACGGGTGCTTTTGCAGCAGCTTTAGATCGTTCAGGCCAATCTATTGCAGCCTTCCTACAACCAGGTAATTACTTTGAAGCAGGTATTTCTGTCCTAGACCCAGATGTATCTGGTAAAGAAGCTGGAACAAGTGATACTCGCCGTAATATTAGTGATATGGCGGGTGATTATTATTTTCCAAGTGCTGCTTTAAAATTTCAGCCAACCAGCAAATTTTCAGTTGGTATTTTATATGACCAACCGTTTGGAGCAGATGCTACCTATACAGGTAATAACGTATTTGTTTCCGATTCTACGAATACAATTTTAGCTCCTGACGCGTTAGCAGGAATTCGTCAAAATACAATTAATACCAACTTTAATGCGTTGACTCCAGAGCAAAGAGTTGGAGCGGCTTTACAAGCGCAGGGTGTTGACTTAACCACTCCAATTGGTCAAGCACAGTATACTGGGACTTTAAATGCGTATAATACTGTTGATGCAGTAAGAGCACAAATTGATGCTGGTGTACTTGCAGGGGTAACTGCACGCGTAGATGCTGGTTTAGCTGATGTCAACGGCTTATTAGGAACTGGTAGTACAAGCGTAGAAGTAGATACTCAAAATTTATCATTTATTGCAGGTTTCCAACCAACTGAGAATTGGAATATTTACGGTGGCGCAGTTTACCAAACGATCAAAGGTAATGTTTCATTACGTGGTCAGGCTTACAGCTTATACAATGGTTACGATACGTCTATTCCAGAAGATAGTTCTGTAGGTTGGTTAGCCGGTCTTGCTTACCAAATTCCTGAAATTGCATTAAAAGCATCTATTACTTATCGTTCTGAAATTGACCATGATGTTAATATGAATGAAAGTATTCCAACCTTACCAGCTTTAGCTTTGCTCCCAAATGGGGCAGCAGCAGCAGCAGCTATTGCAGCAGCAAGTGGTGAGACAAAAATTACTACTCCACAGTCTGTAAACCTTGATTTCCAAACAGGTATTATGGCGAATACTGTAGCTTTTGCGAATGTTCGCTGGGTTGAATGGTCTAAATTCTCAATTCAACCTTATAAATTTGGTCTAATATCAGAAGCAGTTGGCCCTATTGTGGATCGCCCAGATGGCTTCAATCTTGTTGAATATGAAGATGACCAAATTTCAGCAACTGTAGGTGTGGGTCGTAAATTTAATGATCTATGGGCTGGTAACGTATCTGTAGGTTGGGACTCTGGTGCAGGTAACCCTGTATCTACACTTGGTCCAACTGAAGGTTATTGGAATGTAGGCTTAGGTCTTCAGTACAGTCCAACACCAGCTACTTTCATCGCGGGTGGTGTTAAATACTTCATGTTAGGTGATGCAAAAGCACAAACAGGCGCGCAAGCTGGTAGTTCTGAATACGTCGCTGAATTTGAAGACAATAAAGCATGGGCATATGGCTTAAAAATGGGTTACCGTTTCTAAGATATCCTTAATAAAAAAACCACCTTCGGGTGGTTTTTTTAACTTTTTTACTCTATTTTTATTCACTTGCATATCATTCGATTATTTTGCCATCAATTAAAATTAATAAAGTTTTATTTCTTTTACACTATTTTCAATAAATCAAATTTCCTATTTTTCATACACTTGAGTTAATAAAGTTAGTATAAAAACTCTAAGCAAGCTCTTTCCTTAACCGCCTTAGTTCATTTCTTCAACAGAGCTGAGTATTTACTCTTTTTAAAATTATGTTACTTTTCCTGCACATTTTTGTTACAGATGGCATCAGGGAACGTACCATGAAGCTCAATAAAATTTATTCTGCTATTTTACTTAGCACTTTACCTCTTTCTGCAGTTCAAGCAGCTGGCCTAGACCGTTCTGGTCAATCTATTTCTGCTTTTTTACAGCCGGGTAATTATGCTGAAGCAGGTATTACTGTGATTGATCCTAGCGTATCTGGAAAATCTATTCCTCAACTAGGTAATGAATCTATCAGCGACATGGCAGAAGACTACTACTTTCCATCTGCTGCTATTAAAGTTCAAGCAACTGATAAAATATCTTTAGGTCTGATTTATGATCAACCTTATGGTGCCGATTCAATTTATCCAACAAATAATGTAAGTTTTTCACAAGTAAATCCTCTTAGTACTCAACGAGAAAGCACTCAAGTAGAAGTAAAAACTAATAACCTTACAGCTTTAATCGGTTATCAACCAACTGAAAACTGGAATTTTTATGCTGGACCTGTTTGGCAAACTGTAGAAGCTAAAATTGCATTACGAGGTGCAGCTTATGGAAATTCGGGCTATGATATTAAACTTGATGAAGAAGAAGCTTGGGGCTGGCTTGCTGGTTTCGCTTATCAAATCCCTGAAATTGCTTTAAAAGCAGCTATTACTTATCGTTCAGAAATCGATCATGAGGCAAATTCAACAGAGAGCTTTGGATTTGGAACTATTGCATCGCCTCTTTCACCAGATGTTACAGCTACAACACCTCAATCTGTAAATTTAGATCTTCAAACAGGTATTGCAGCAAATACTTTAGCCTTTGCTAACGTACGCTGGGTAAATTGGAGCCAATTTGCAGTAACACCTAATTTATTAAAATTACGCTCAGGTAGTAATTTGATTGACTACTCAGATGATCAATGGTCTGCAAATGTTGGTGTTGGCCGTAAATTTAGCGACAAATGGTCTGGCTCTGCTTTAGTAAGTTATGACTCAGGTGCAGGTAATCCTGTAACAACACTAGGACCAACCGAAGGTTACTGGGGTGTAGGTTTAGGTGGACAATATAGCCCAGCCGAAAATTACTTTATTCAAGCAGGTGTTCGCTATATGTGGTTAGGTGACGCTGAGGCTAAAGCAGGCCCTAATGTTGTAGGAGAGTTCACCGATAACACTGCAATCGCATATGGCATGAAAATCGGTTACCGCTTCTGATTTTTTGATAGATTCAATAAAAAAGGCGCTTATAGCGCCTTTTTTATTTACTTAAATTCTTTAAGCTGGGATATCACGCACTGAAGCATTACGAATTGCTTCTTTTAACGCATCATAACCACGAATTGGCGGGAATTGCGGGAATTCAGCAATCACATTTTCAGGCGCATCAAATAGGAAACCATGATCTGCTTCACCTAGCATCGTGGTATCATTATAAGAATCTCCTGCTGCAATCACACGGAAGTTCAAGCCATGTAATGCTTTTACGGCTTGACGTTTTTGATCCGGCTGACGAAGTTTATAAGCAGAGATCATTCCTGCTTCATCTGTTTCCAGTTTATGACAGAAAATCGTCGGCCAATCCAGTTGCTTCATCAATGGATGTGCAAATTCATAGAAAGTATCTGAAAGAATAATTAATTGAAAATGCGTACTCACCCATTTCACAAATTCTTTTGCTCCTGGGAATGGACCCATTTCTGCAATCACTTCCTGAATATCGTTCAAGCCTAAACCGTGCTGTTTTAAAATATTCAGACGTTGGGTCATCAGTACATCATAGTCAGGAATGTCACGAGTCGTCGCTTCAAGCTCTTTAATACCGGTTTTTTTAGCAAAGTTAATCCAGATTTCTGGAACCAACACACCTTCTAAATCTAGACATACGACTTCCATGAACATTCCTCCTGAGTTGTATTGAAAAAATTTTGCACTATCATAGCTGAAGCAACAGATTTTGTACTGTACTTTTTTAAATCTATTTTTTTCATAAGTATTTATTTTTTAGTGATAAGTCAATTAAATCAATTCTATTAAAATAGATGTGAAATTAATTAATATAGGCCATGTCCTTTCCAAGCCTATATCGCCAGGACTCTCATGACCATCATTCCTACTATTGATCGTATTGATGCGCTTGCATCTGAATATGCAGATAAATCGCCCAATGAAATTTTGGCACTTACACTTAGCCAGCAGGGTGAAATTGCGATTTCATTTTCTGGTGCTGAAGATGTTGTATTGATTGATATGGCGTCGCATCTCGGTAAACCTTTCCGGGTATTCAGTCTGGATACTGGCCGTCTACATGCAGAAACCTATCAGTTTATTGAACGGGTGCGTAAGCATTATAATATCGAGATTGAAATCTGCTTCCCTGAAACGGATGCGGTACAAAATTTAGTGACCGCTAAAGGTTTATTCAGTTTCTTTGAAGATGGCCATCAGGAATGTTGCGGTATACGCAAGGTTCAACCGCTACGTAAAAAACTGGCCACGCTGGACGGCTGGATTACCGGTCAGCGCAAAGACCAAAGTCCGGGTACACGCAATGAAATTCCAGTGGTTCAGGCCGATCCAGGTTTTTCCGGTCCGGGAAAACAGTTGATCAAGTACAATCCTCTTGCCAACTGGTCCAGTGCGGATGTCTGGAGTTATATCCGTATGATGGAAGTCCCTTATAATGCCCTACATGAGAAAGGTTTTGTTTCTATCGGCTGTGAGCCCTGCACTCGCCCTGTGCTGCCAAATCAGCATGAACGCGAAGGTCGCTGGTGGTGGGAAGAAGCTACCCATAAAGAATGTGGCTTACATGCTGGCAATCTAAAAAAATAAAGTTAAGTTTTATCGTTCCTATTGATTAAAAGACTATTTTTGATAAAGATAGTCTTTTTAATTGATAATTTTACATTTAGTGACAAGATAGAAATTACCTTTTATCGGGATAATATTATTTTAATTAAAGAATTGATAAAATTTTAGCTCATTGATTTATTTGCATAAAATGTGAAATTGAACACAATGCTATTCTTCTAATAACACATAATTATTAAGTTACACTCCACTTCGCCTAGAAAATACTATTTTTAGAAATCTATTTTAAAACTAAAATTTTCACATTTCATAAACTTAGGAAGATATTTTGTTCTTGTCAATAGCCACTTTTTCACAGTTGAGGCAAGATAAAGCAGTTCATTTATATGCTAAAAAAGATATACTTTAAAAACTAAAGTAATAATTCTAACAAGGCCTTTTAGCAAAAAAGCCATAGAGAATGCAGTGAGGCAATCCACGCTATGCGTCCATTACATCCAATTGATTTTATTTTCTTAACTTTAGAGAAACGGCAGCAGCCTATGCATGTAGGTGGACTATTTTTATTCCAAATTCCCGACAATGCGTCAGCTTCCTTTATTCAGGATCTAGTCACGGATATCCAAAATTCGAAATGCTCTCCAATCCCACCTTTTAACAATTATTTAAACGGCCTGTTTTGGGATGAAGACCAGGAATTTGATTTAGATCATCATTTTCGTCATATTGCCCTGCCAAAACCGGGCCGTATCCGTGAATTGCTGACCTATATTTCACAAGAACATAGTGCCCTGATTGATCGTGCCAAACCTTTATGGACCTGTCATATCATTGAGGGCATTGAAGGTAATCGTTTTGCCATGTATTTCAAAATTCACCATGCTATGGTGGATGGAATCGCTGGCATGCGTCTGGTAGAAAAGTCGCTTTCACATGATCCAAATGCCAAGAGTATTGTACCGCCATGGTGTGTGGAAGGGCCACGTGCCAAACGCCTTAAAGCACCTAAAGTGAACAGGTTTAAAAATGTCCTGCAGACCATTAAGGGGCAACTGGAATGTGCGCCACGAGTTGCTTATGAACTGTCGCAAACCGTCATGAAAGATATGGGACGCAATCCGGATTATGTATCCAGCTTTCAGGCGCCAAGCAGTATTCTGAATCAACGCGTCAGTGCTTCACGTCGCTTTGCAGCCCAGTCTTTCGAATTTTCACGTTTACGTCATATTTCTAAGGCATTGGGCGTGACCATTAATGATATTGTCTTGGCCATTTGTTCAGGTGCATTACGTGAATATTTATTATCGCAAAATGCCTTACCGAAAAAACCGTTAATTGCTATGGTTCCAGCTTCTGTTCGCAGTGACGATTCAGATATATCCAACCGTATTACCATGATTCTGGCCAATCTGGGCACGCATAAAGAAGATCCGCTAGAACGTCTCAAGATCGTACGCCGCAGTGTGCTGAGTGCCAAAGAGCGCTTCAAACGCATGAATGCCAACCAGATTTTGAACTATAGTGCCTTTGTCTATGGTGCAGCAGGTCTGAATATTGCCTCCGGTTTAATGCCGACACGTCAGGCGTTTAACGTGATTATTTCCAATGTACCTGGACCACAAGAGCCCCTTTACTGGAATGGTGCCCGTCTTGAAGCACTTTATCCGGCTTCTATCGTACTGGATGGTCAGGCCTTGAATATCACCATGACCAGCTATCTAGACAAACTGGAAGTCGGCTTGACCGCATGTCGTAATGCCCTGCCGAAAATGCAGAACTTGCTGACACATCTGGAAGAAGAAATTCAACGTTTTGAACTTATTGTAGATGGCGAACCTGTCCCAAAGTTACGAGCGGTAAGCTAGCCGCGGATGAATAAATAAGATAGATGGACTGCCAAAGATGCTGATCATTTTTGCCAGTCTTTGAGCACAGAATAAAGGGACCGATCTGGTCCCTTTTCTTTATTTTTTGGAATCTTTTTAAATTATTTTAGAAATTTTGGATGACTTCTCTATTTAAACGTCTATCCAAATCATTTTTTGACAAGTTAAAAACAATGCACAAATATAATCAGCTTTTAATAGTACGGCACTGTTGTAATAATTGATGGCAGACGTTACGGATCATGCTCGCGGTAATCTGAACTTCATTACCGCGCTCATCAACGATATATCCCGCATGTACAGTCTTTGGTTCTAATACGTGTTTTAGGCCTTTATGGATTACTGCTTTACTCATACTCATCACACACTCCTTTTGCTAAGCCTGAAACTGGGAGAAACGGCTTTGGCTAATTCATGCATCTAGTATTGTAAATAAAGGCCCGGTTGTAAAATTTCAGATGTAACAAGTGTTTAACGATATTCTGTTACAATTTCAGCTGAGAATGATATCGTATTGCTCTTGCGTATACAGATTTTCCACTTGGAACTTAATCACACGATTAATGAAATGTTCTAGATCAGCGACTGCAGGCGCTTCTGCCGTCAATAATCGATCAATGACAGCAGGATGCGCGACGACAGTAAAGCCACTCTGTGACTCATAAGCACGGGCATAACGCAGAATTTCCCTAAATATTTCGTAACATACTGACTCGGCTGTTTTGACATAACCACGTCCCTGACAGGTCGGACAAGATTCACAGAGCAAATGTTCCAGCGACTCACGGGTGCGTTTCCGGGTCATTTCTACCAGGCCCAGTTCCGATACCTGAGTAATCTTGGTCTTGGCATGGTCACGTTCCAGCATGCGCTCAAACTGTTTCATTACTTCTTCACGATGCTGCGCTTCCTGCATATCAATGAAATCAATGATAATAATTCCGCCAAGATTACGCAGCCGTAACTGACGTGCGATGACATCGGTCGCTTCCATATTGGTTTTAAAAACCGTATCTTCCAGCGAACGACCACCAACATAAGAACCGGTATTGACATCAATTGTGGCCATGGCTTCAGTCTGGTCAATCATCAGATAACCGCCAGACTTCAATGCGACACGAGTTTGCAATGCCTTTTGCAGATCTTCTTCGACATTATACAAGTCGAAAATTGGCCGCTCGCCCGGATAATGCAGCAAACGGTCTTTCATGTTCGGGACAAATTCTTCGACAAATTCCTGCAACTTGGCATGAATTTCACGTGAATCCACGTAAATTTTAGCAGTTTCTTCATTGGCCAGATCACGAATCACCCGTTGCGGCAAAGGCAATTCTTCAAAGATCAAAGACGGTACTGCAATAATCTTCTGCTTGCGCTGGATATATTCCCAAAGCTTGGCCAGATAAGCCATATCCTGTGCGATGGCTTCTTCTTCAATCCCTTCTGCCGCAGTACGCACAATCACTGAACCCGGCAGCTTATGTTCTGCCTGAATCCGCTCAATGATGGAACGCAAGCGATTGCGCTCTTCCTCAGATTCAATCCGTTGTGATACACCTATATGATTGCCATATGGCATCAGCACCAAATAACGCGAAGGAATCGACAGATCGGTAGACAGGCGTGCGCCTTTGGTACCGAGCATATCTTTCATCACCTGAACCGTGAGGACTTGTCCCGGTTGAAGCAGCTCAAAAACATTCGGCGTCGGTTGATTGCGGGGCCAGACCATATCATTGATATGTAAAAACGCAGTACGAGAAAGTCCGATATCCACGAAAGCAGCCTGCATGCCGGGTAAGACCCGCACCACTTTTCCTTTATAGACATTCCCTACCAGGCCACGCTTGGCCGTACGCTCGACAAACAGTTCATTGACCGTGCCGTTTTCAATTAACGCGACCCGACATTCCATCGGCGTGACGTTAATCAACAACTCGTCAGACATAACTACACTCAAAACATTATAAGAATTCTTTTCAGCAGTTAATTTAGTGCCTTAACCGTCTGTAATAACTGTACTGTCTCATATAAAGGCAAGCCAACCACATTGGAATAACTGCCCTGTATTTTTGGAATATAACGTGCTGCAATTCCTTGAATTGCATAAGCCCCTGCTTTACCCAGTGGCTCACCTGTCGCCCAGTAACTTTCCATATCTGCAGCGCTCAGGATTTGAAATTCGACCTGTGTGCGTACCACTATACTGTATTTTTCATGCTTTGTACGAACACAGACACCGCTATATACATCATGCCACCGACCGGAGATTTTTGTCCACATTTCAATCGCATGTTGTTTGGATTCAGGCTTGCCCAAAATCTCCTGATCCACCCCTAGACTGGTATCCGCAGCGATGATGATGGCATCCGGATAACGCTCGGCCACGGCATCCGCTTTGGCTCTTGCCAGACGTTCAACATAGGCTGCGACCGACTCGCCTGCTTGTACTGATTCGTCAATTTCTGGGCTGTAAATATCGAAGCTCAGCCCGAGTTGCTGTAACAACTCGCGGCGCTGGGGTGAGCTCGAAGCGAGAATTATACGCGCCATTTTTTGAGCACATAATAAATAGCAGGCCAAACCAGAATACTGGTCAGCATCGGAATCCAGTGCCTTGCATAAGAAAATTGCACGCCAGCCACAATCTGGGAAAAAAAGATCATTAGCAGATGCGCGACAATCGCCAGCCCCATAATCACCCAGAGATTATTAAAGGTCAGAATACGGCGCTCACGGGTTAGAAAGCGGGCTAAAAAGGCAATAATGATAAAGCTCAGCGCATTCAGACCCAAAGGTGCATCCAGCAGCAGATCAATAAAAATACCGGTACCAAAGGCAAACCAGATCCCACACCAGGTCGGCTGGCACAGCACCCAGAAAAGCATGATCATCAGCATAAACAGCGGACGCCAGCCCGAGAGATTATAGGAAAGTGGATAGACCATTAAAATAGAAGCCACAATCACCGAAATGACAATAGCCATTAAAGGATCACGATGCTTTCTGGATTTCATCTTAGCGATTGACATGCGGTTGCTCCATCGCTAATGAATCGGAAAATAACACCACCACATGATGTCCACCAGCCAGTTGGGCTGCAGGCGTGACATCAATCTGGGCAAATTCACCGGAATTATGCCGTTGTACTTTAGACACCTGCCCCACCAGATAACCTGCCGGGAAATGTTGTCCCAAGCCCGAACTATAGACTTTTTCACCAACCTTGATATTGGCACTGGTCGGTACATATTCCATTTTTAAACGTCCCAGATCACCTGTGCCCGAAACAATGGCACGCATACCGGTATGTTCCAGGCGCACTGACAGTGAATGTTCTTTATCGGACAACAGCATGACCCGGCTACTATGCGGATAGACATTGATAATCTGTCCCATGATACCCTTGTCATCCAGTACCGTTTGCCCGACTTTCAGCTCGTTATTTGAACCCCGGTTGATCACGATAATATGCCGTAATGGATCGGCATCGGTACCAATCACTTCGGCAATTTCAATACGCCCATCAATGATCAGCGGCGTGTCCAATAGACCGCGCAAACGGGTATTTTCAGCAGAAAGTTCAGAGATTTTTTGTAAGCGTACCTGTGCCTGTAACAGCTCGGCCTGCATCGCGGTATTTTCCCGACGCAATTGAGCTTCAGACTTGGTTTGTTGATTCAACCACTCTCGCGACAATACCGGATAGCTGGCCACCGCATAAATAGGATTATAAGCAGCGTACAGGACATCCCTTGCAGGTTGAACAACATGCGGCATGCGCCAATCAAAGAAAAGCACCACCAAGCATGTTACCAATGCAATGATAAAAGAGCGAAAAGATGGCGGTTGTCGAGAAAACAGATGTGCTTGCACCCGCCGGATCCTTTTCTTAGCCTACGAATAACATGTCATGATTTGGGTTGTCGAAAAATTCGAGTACCTTGCCGCCACCACGTGTCACGCATGATAGTGGATCTTCTGCCACCACCACCGGCAGGCCAGTTTCTTTGGCAAGCAGCTTGTCCAGGTTACGCAGTAATGCACCACCACCAGTTAACACGATACCACGTTCAGCGATGTCCGAAGAAAGCTCAGGAGGGGTATGTTCTAAAGCAGATTTCACAGCAGACACGATGTTTTGCAATGGATCAGAAATCGCTTGGGTCACTTCGTCTGAATTGACCACAATCGCGCGAGGCACACCTTCTGCGAGGTTACGACCACGAACTTCAATTTCCAGCGGTTTAGCACCTTCATCAGGCAAAGCCATACCGACTTCTTTTTTGATCACTTCAGCCGTAGTTTCACCGATCACACAGCCATGCGCTTTACGCACGTAGTTAATGATCTGTTCATCAAAGACATCACCGCCGATACGTAAAGAATCGGCATAAACACAACCTTGTAGGGAAATGATTGCAATTTCAGTCGTACCACCACCAACATCGACGACCATCGAACCACAGGCCTGCTCAACTGGCATCCCTGCACCAATCGCTGCTGCCATTGGCTCTTCGATTAAACGCACATCACGTGCGCCCGCATTAAACACGGCTTCACGAATGGCGCGGCGCTCAACCAGAGTCGACTTACATGGCACACAAACCACGACACGCGGTGCTGGAGTAAATAAACGGTTTTCATGTACTTTGCGAATAAACTGATTCAGCATGGTCTCAGTGACTTCAAAATCCGCAATCACCCCGTCTTTCATGGGACGGATCGCTGAGATATTGGCTGGGGTACGACCTAGCATTTGCTTCGCTTCAAGACCGACTGCCGCAACAATTTTATGTGAACCACTATGACGGATGGCTACAACCGTTGGTTCATTTAATATAATGCCTCGTCCTGGCGCATAAATAAGTGTATTTGCTGTACCTAAATCAATGGCAAGATCGGGCGAAAACAAGCCTATTAGTCGTTTTAGAATCACGGGGACGTTCTCAGTTAAACTTTATATGGACGCAAGGTGGCCACTTTAACTAAATGTGATGATTTGGACAAGTCAATCGCTTATCATAACGCATGATAATTTGAATTTTTTTAATACTGATTAGGTAATATTATGTCTACATCGGATGCACAGCATTCTGCAGATTTAAGTGCAGAAACAGTTTCAGCTATTGCCAACCTTGCACGGTTATCTCTCAATGATACGCAATCTGCTGAATATGCTCAAAGTTTAAATAAAATTTTAGGCATGATGGAAACCCTGAAAGGCATCAATACCGATGGTGTTGAACCCCTGAAAAGCCCTTTCGACCACCCTCAGCCGCTACGTGATGATGTGGTTACCGAAACCAATCATCGTGAGCAATACCAGGCAGTTGCACCAGCTGTTCAGGATGGCTTGTACCTCGTACCGCGCGTGATTGAGTAATTACTACCCAGTTCATTCTTTTTATTAAATTAAACGTAAAGAATTATTTCTCATGACAGATTTACATCGCTTATCCATTCGTGAACTTAGTGAAGGTCTGGCAAATGCCCAGTTTTCATCTCGCGAATTGACTGAACATTACTTAAAACGCATTGCAAAAATTGATGCACAGGTTAAGGCTTATGTGACGGTGACTGCTGAACAGGCGTTGGCTGAAGCTGATGCTGCCGATGCTGCAATCAAAGCTGGCAATGCCTCTGCCCTGACTGGTGTGCCAGTTGCCCACAAAGACATTTTCTGTACCCAAGGCATTAAAACCACTGCCGGTTCAAAAATGCTGGACAATTTTATCTCTCCTTACGACGCAACCGTTGTAGCGAAAGGTAAAGCTGCGGGCCTGGTCACTTTGGGTAAAGTGAACATGGACGAATTCGCGATGGGTTCGACCTCTGAGAACTCATATTACGGCGCAACTGCCAACCCTTGGAACCTGGGCCATGTCCCTGGTGGTTCTTCAGGCGGTTCTGCAGCAGCTGTGGCAGCGGATTTGGCACCATTTGCAACTGGTACTGACACCGGTGGTTCAATCCGTCAACCTGCATCATTCTGTGGTCTGACCGGTCTTAAACCGACTTACGGTCGTGTATCGCGCTTCGGTATGATTGCCTATGCATCATCACTAGACCAAGGTGGTCCAATGGCACGTTCTGCAGAAGACTGTGCTTACCTGATGAATGTCATGGCCGGTCATGATGCCAAAGATTCAACTTCAATGGATCAAGTGGTAGATAACTATGTCGCGAACCTGAACGCTACCTCAGTAAAAGGTTTACGCATTGGTATTCCAAAACAGTATTTTAATGTTGCTGGCCTAGCTGAAGATGTTAAAGCACGTGTCGAAGAATCACTTAAAAAGTTAGAAGAAATGGGCGCTACGCTTGTTGAGATCGACCTCAACATGACTGAAAGCTATGTTCCGACTTATTACCTGATCGCACCTGCCGAAGCTTCTTCGAACCTATCACGTTTTGATGGCGTACGTTATGGCTATCGCGCAGAAAATCCTGTGGACCTGATGGACCTGTACAAGCGTTCACGTTCAGAAGGTTTTGGTGCAGAAGTGCAACGCCGTATCCTGATTGGTACGTATGCCCTATCTGCAGGTTATTACGATGCTTACTATGTAAAAGCACAGAAAGTACGTCGCCTGATCCAGCAAGATTTCCTTAAAGCATTTGAATCGGTCGATGTCATTGCAGCACCTTCTGCGCCAACGACTGCCTATAAAATTGGTGCAGATTTAACGCCAGTTGAAATGTACCTGGGCGATATTTACACGCTTGCGGTAAATCTGGCAGGTCTTCCTGCGATTAACGCGCCTGTCGGTTTTGACCAAAATAACTTGCCAGTTGGCTTACAGCTGATTGGTAATTACTGGTCAGAATCTCAATTGTTGTCTGTGGTACACCAGTATCAACAGGCCACCGATTGGCATACAAAACGCGCTGCAATTGCTGAGGAGAACGCATAATGGCTCAAGCTCAAAAATCGGCTAAACCAAAATCCAACCTGATTGATGGTTGGGAAGTCGTTATTGGTATCGAGATTCACACTCAGCTTGCCACCAATACCAAAATTTTTTCAGGTTCATCGACTGTTTTCGGTAATGATCCAAACACGCAAGCCAGCCTGGTTGATTTGGCTATGCCGGGCGTATTACCGGTATTAAACAAAGAAGTGGTTGATCTTGCGATTCGCTTTGGTCTGGGTATCGATGCTTACATCGATCAGGCGTCTGTATTTGCGCGTAAAAACTACTTCTATCCGGACTCTCCAAAAGGCTATCAGATCAGCCAGATGGACAACCCGATTGTGGGCTTGGGTCATATCGACATCCAGCTTGAAGATGGCACGGTTAAACGCATTGGCGTAACCCGTGCGCACCTTGAGGAAGATGCAGGTAAATCGATTCATGACCAGTTCGAAGGTATGTCAGGCATTGACTTGAACCGTGCCGGTACGCCGCTGCTTGAAATCGTTTCTGAACCGGATATGCGTTCGGTTGAAGAAGCGGTTGCTTATATCAAGGCAATTCACACTTTAGTGCGCTGGTTAGGTATTTCTGACGGTAACATGGCGGAGGGTTCGTTCCGTTGTGACTGTAACGTGTCGTTACGTCGTCCGGGTCAACCGTTTGGTACACGTTGTGAATTGAAAAACCTGAACTCATTCCGTTTCATTGAACAAGCGATCAATGTTGAAATTGAACGTCAAATGGAAATTCTGGACTGGGATGGCACCATTGATCAGGAAACGCGTCTGTTCGACCCTGTGAAAATGGAAACGCGTTCAATGCGTTCTAAAGAAGAAGCGAACGATTACCGCTACTTCCCGGATCCTGACTTGTTGCCTGTGGTGATTCCAGATGCGCAAATCGAAGCGATTAAAGCGCAAATGCCTGAGCTGCCTGCTGCTCGTCGTGCGCGTTTCGTGGCTGACTTCGGTGTGACTGAGTATGATGCTCACGTACTGACCCTGACTCGTGAAATGTCAGAGTTTTACGAAGATGTGGTAAAAGCTGCTGGCGGCGCTGCACAAGGTAAAATTGCTGCAAACTGGGTAATGGGTGAATTCTCCGGTGCTTTAAACAAAGCTGGCCTAGACCTTGCCGACTCTCCTGTGTCGAGTGAGAAATTGGGCGGTATGATTGCGCGTATTGTCGACAACACTATTAGCGGTAAGATCGCGAAACAAGTGTTCGGCTTTATGTGGGAAGAAGGCAAAACTGCGGACGAAATCATTGCGGAAAAAGGCTTGAAACAGGAAACTGATACAGGCGCGATTGAAGCAATCATTAAAGAAGTGCTTGCTGCTAACGAGAAGATGGTTGAAGAGTATAAATCTGGTAAAGAGAAAGCTTTCAACGGTCTAGTTGGTCAAGTGATGAAAGCATCACGTGGTAAGGCTAACCCTGCTCAAGTGAATGAATTGATGAAGAAATTGATTGGTTAAGGCTGATTGATTTTGGAATAAAAAAACCCGCTTTAGAGCGGGTTTTTTCTTAAAGATATGCTTCTTTTAATAGAATATTTAAATAATCATAAAAATCATTTAGTCTTTTATAAATGACTTCTTTTTCATAGTCTGAAAAAACTTCTTTTAAATTGGGATTTCGATCTAAATTTATTTTTACACAGATGTTAGTAGGACTTATTAAGAAGATTCTTTTCAAAATTACTGTATTATCATCCTGATCCTTTTCATCTTCTTGCTTATCAATAGTAGCATTACCAATCCAACAAAACCTGAGTTGCATTGCTGCTGATTCAAGTTTTGTGATTATGTCCAATGTTGAGTTATTCAACTCATATAATTTTTTAATTTCATTACTGTCAACCCCTATATAAAAACCATCAGTTTCTAAAATTTTCATAATTTCCCAACGATAGTTTTCAAATTCATCAGACCATTTTTTCTCATTCGCTTTAAAAACAGCATCTTCTCGATTTCGAAGATTTTCAGCATTATCACTTAACCTATATTTCGCTGTAATTTCTCTTTGTTTGGATACGATGTTCTTTAATTCACCTAACATTTTTATTTTAGAGGTTTCAAATAACTGTCTTTTCCATAAATCAAATCCCAGTAAAACCGCAATAGGTGCCATAAATGCCCCAACACCTAAAAATATAGAAATAAGATCATATCTCGACCATTTAGCTACATCCTTACTATTTAACCCAAGATCTTCAGGATACAAACTACCTAAATAAAAATAGAGAATAGTTAATGCTAAAGTTAAAAAAATGTAGACTACAATAAAAATAGCAATTTTTTGCAAGAGCTTTTTAGGAAAAAACATACACCATACGAACCAGATTAAGTAAATTAGATCAGCAACTAAACATGTAAAATAATAAAGATATTTATTTGAAAAAAGTTCCAATTACAAATTTCCCCTCATTTAAATCTAAGAGCATAAACATCTAATTATTAGAGTAATTTTATATTATACGATTTAAAAATCCGCTTGTAATGTAAAAAATCTAGTTTAATCAAAGATCTTTTTTTCAAAAATAACTTTAACTTAAGAATGAAATACACCTAACCAAAACAACATATCCATCAAAAAAGTATCCTCAATTGCCAAACTTGAAGACTTAGGACGTATTCAGCTTTCAAAGTCTTTATTTATGCGTGACTTCCTCTATAGCGAAATCGCCAACTGGTACGGTGTACCCAACTTCCCCGATCATCCTGACATTGCTATTCGTACAGGTACGGAACTCTGTCAACAACTACTCGAACCACTCCAAGACAAGTTTGGACGTATCGCGATTCGTTCAGCCTATTGCTCGCCAAGCGTCAACCAACTCGGCAACGAAAAAGGACATAACTGCGCAAGTAACGAGAAAAACTTTGCCAGCCACATTTGGGACTATCCCGATGCAAAAGGTTATGGGGCAACGGCGTGTATTGTCATTCCATCATTTTTAGCACTGTATGAAAAAGATCAAGCCAATTGGCAAAAACTCGTCTTTTGGATTCATAATAATTTGAATTAAAACCACCTACAATTTTTCCCAAAACTTTGTGCATTTAATATTGGTTGGCATGAACAACCTGCACGCGAAATTTATAGTTATATTCAACCCAAAGGCTATTTGCTGCGTGGTGAAGCTGTGAATAAAGAATTTGAGAAATTTTATCCTGATTTATTGTAATCATTAATCCCCCCAAATCCCCCTTTTTCAAAGGAGGACTTGCCACGTCATCAATTGATACGCGTGGTTCCCTCTCCTGAGCAAGTTTTAAAGCACTGCTTTAAAATGAAGCGCAAGAAAGGATGAAGGCTAGGGAGAGGATTTTTTTAAATTAATACTCTTCTCTTAAATTTTCTAATTCAGTCGCACGTGCGGCAGTCGCTTCCATGTAACAACTATTGCTATTTACAGTTGCAATCGTCCCTCCATTCGGGTCGGCATAAAAATCGCAATTGGCATCACGATAGCGAATCCAGAGACGCTGAACCTCTTGAAGCTGTTTTTTACGGTTTGCATTCAGCGATGCCATCGTCTGTTTATAGGCATTATTTAACCGTGTATCTTGGCGATCTGTTTCGGCCGCAATACAATCCAGCATATTTACAGTAACGCCACCTGAGCGATCCATACAATTTGAGTATTGCCGACTCAAATCATTGTCCCCTGCGTACAGCGCAGGAGGAAGTATAAACATACTTAAACCCAATAAAGCAGTGCGTTTGAACATAACAACCCCTATCTTTTCATTTATGTTATTCATAATAAATACCATAATTGAACCCTGGCACGCATGCATTCAATCAGTTATTTCCCTCTTAACTCACCCAACTTATTCCACACATCCGGTGTCAAGAAAGTGACCACCAGTTTATTTAAATCCACATAACGCAGCACACCTTTAAGCTGACTTTTCACTTCAGGATTTTCTAAAATTTCCTCACCGGTAATCCGTCCAAGTTCCTGAAAACTGTCACCCACCGCTTGTACGCCTTCCGCAGCAATTACCGCTTTGGTCTGTGCAGAACATTGCTCTACCAATATACGCTGCAATACTTGGGCTAAATTTTTATCCAGCTGGATTCTTTGTGCTTCATTCACATTACTGAATTTCTTCAATTCCGGATGTGCAGATAAGGCAACAAAGGTCCATTGCAGCACCGTTGTTTTATCTGCTGCCGTGGTGGATTTCACCAGACAGTTACTCAGCTGCTCGACGGTTGGCCCCGCAATAGCCATTTGGGTGGTAGCCATCAAGGCCATTGCCATTAATCCCCACCGAATTTTAGCTGTAAATCTGCGACGGATAACCTCAGTTTGGCGTGACATAAGCGAATCTCTTTTTTAACAATCAGCTACTTTGTATCATAGACTCGCACCTTGCCCGTGTTATTACTCTGTAATTTATGGCAATACACAAGCCACGGGCAAAAGACCGATATCTGATTAGGTGTATTGAGTGTAAATGTGAGTTTGAGATTAGAAATCCCCGTCTCTGTTCAGCATTTTTTAAGACGCCACTTTAAAAAAAAGGCGAGTGAAAGCATCCTCAGAATGTATTTTAAGGATTCTCGAAAGAGGATGGATTAAGAAGGAAAAAATAGTCCTACTTCACCTGCCTGAGCATATTCTTTGCTCCGGCATGATTATAATTATTGGCCAGGTTTTGCAAAATTTTTACCGCCTGACCTTTGGCATTGGAAAAACGGCTGCTATAACTCGGCACACTGGTTAAACAGCGTGCAACCAGCATCCCTGATTCAGTATAGACACGTGTTCCCTCTGTGCCCTGCAATTTGCCATAGTTATAGGCACGCTGGGCGTTGTTACATGCATTATTCAGATTCTTGCCACTGTTAATATCACGTCGCGCTGCCACATAAATCTTCATCTGATTTTGTTGCGGTGTTTCTGCTACCGCAGCTCGAGCTGATGCCGCTGCTAGCTGCTTTTTCTCTGCTTCTTTTTTCTCTAACTCTTTTCTTTCTAATTCCTTTCGCTCTAATTCTTTCTTCTCCAGTTCTTTACGTGCTGATTCCTTCAGCTCATTTGTCGTCTTTGCGGCAGGAGTCTTAGGAGGAGTCGTAGTTTTTATCGATGCAGGTTTGGTTTGCTCCAAAGCAACCCTGGCTTTAGTTGGACGATAAAAGTTTTTTGCTTGAGAAGGACTCATGACCTGGGTGAATAGTCGAACACTACGTGTCTGGCTAGATTTATCAACTTGTCGTTCAGAAGTTGGCTCAATCGAGACAATCCAGCTTTCAGTCAGGTCATCCATACGACACTGATAGGCACCACTACCTTGTACAACACCCCGATTGGCACTCAGGCGTTTACGCTGGGCAACATCTGCCACTGCACTAAAATTACTTTTATACAGCAGTGAAAATTTACCACCCTGTTCATGACAATATTGCGTCAGTATCGAACGCGGATACATGGCCTGAGTCGTGTTATTTTTCTGAGCTTGTCCCCAAAGATAAACATAATCTTTTGCACTACCATCACGTTGATTCAAAGCCCGTTTGGCAATTAGTTCTTCCGGACTGGCAAAAGGATGTAACACCTCTGATTTCAACCGATTCACGCTATTACATCCAGCTAAAGCTGCTGCCCCTATTATTAGAATTATTACTTTTAGCTTCACAGCAAATATCTCAACCCCAAAATCCCGTATAACATAGCTTAAATAGCACAAAACAACAAACACAAGATATTGATAACTATAATATTTAAATGGTAAAAAGGCACATATCAGCCTCAACTTTGCTGATTATGCCAAGCTTCATGTGATAAAAATTGACACAAGTATCATTTTTAAGCCAGATCAAATAACAAACAATTTCATTCAGGACTCAAGAAAAAGATAGAAAAAACACATAAAAAACCGAAGAAGGCGGTGAGTCCTTCTCCGGCGGCTTATTCAGGGAACGCTACAGACCTTTATTATAATGGGTAATAAATTTACCTTTTATCCGCTATAACATTGCCTGAACAAGATCAGCATAAGAATAATTTCCTCAACGTACATTTGTTATTTTTATACGTCAAACCACCGGAAATTAAACGCCATCTTGGCTGGCCCTTAGGATTTTAGACAAGAAAAAAATATCTGAATACCCCAATATTGGGAGGTTCTGACACGATTTACCCAAGTCATCTGACCAACGGTCAGATCGATATTTTCCATTGGATTTTGTAAATTAACTCGCCCTAAAAAAAGCCAAACCTAAAACTGTTTGGCTAATAAAGCAGGATAATAATATGAGAAAAAATTAATCAATATGTGATTCAAATGCTTTCAACCGTTTATAGATCGACATCAGTTCAATAATCGTCGGCCAAGACAGAATCAGATACTGGAAAGATTCCCGTACTTTGCCAAATACATTCAGGATTTGCATCATCAAACCAAGAGTAATTGCCCCTGCTGCAATACTTGGAAACAGAATAAATAATCCGTAAATATTGTCTAACTGCAAGTACCAGATCCGAACCATGTTGAAATAAGCATAGTGAAAATACAACCGGAAATAATTCCAGCGTACCCGGCTAAACAGTTCTTGTAATGTCAGCGGATGTGCGCGATCAGCATAGTCTTCGCCATAGACCAGCTCTTTACGATAGGCTGCCTCAACTTTCTGGTTATTGAACTCCAGTCCGGGCAATTTCATTCCCACGACCATTAAAATGACCGTACCCAATACCGCCCAGCCGATCGAGGCCCACATTAAAGCATGCGGTATTTCCCCTACAATCGGTAAAACTTTCACATGACTAGAGAGCTGATATAAGATCGGCAGGAATGCCATCAGCAACATCAGCGCTTCGATCAAGGAAACACTTAACTGCTCCGTGGTTTTGGCAAAGCGCATGGTATCTTCCTGGATACGTTGTGATGCACCTTCAATATGACGTAACTGCTCCCAATGTGCGGTGTAATAATCATTCATCGCGGTACGCCAGCGGAAGACATAATGGCTGACAAAAAACAGGTTAAATACCGCTAAAGTGACATAAACCATCGCAATATAAATAAAGGTTAATGCGCCTTGATACAGCAATGAAACATCCCCACCACCCTTAGTGAGCATTTGTTGAATCTGATCATAAAACGGGCTATACCATTCGTTTAATACGACATTGACCTGTACCCCGAACCAGATATTAAACAGAATAAATGCCGAGCCCCAGACCGACCAGCGCTGCCATCGGTGTCTGGCTTTCCATTGCCAGAACAGCGCAAATATCGTAGTTGCAATGAAATACCAGAGATAGAACCAGATAAATTGAGCTGACCAGAAACGCCCGATACCGATTGTAAGCTTTTCATCAAAATAACCTTCAGGAAAACCCAGATAGGTTCCCCATCCTGATCCGCCACTATGCCAAAGCACAAGATTAATGATAAACCACAAAATCAGGCTGCTAAAAAACCAGACGGGTTGCGGGAAAAATGACTTAAACATGCCGACCCAATTCTCCTTATATCTCTTGGTCATTCAAATGACGCATAGTTTATTCTTATTTTAGATTTTTACTGTTATAAAGCATTAATTTTCAATTTAGTGTAAAAAAGGATAGAAAGATATCGAGTCTATAGAAACTTATTTTTATCATTCAGCTCTGCGTTATGATTTTCCTTATATTCTCGATTTTTATCATTCAGCCGAGCGATATCAAAAAACAGAAAAATCATCATGTTTTTGACCTTTCGTTATTTTGATAGACTTTTTTATGCTTGTTATCTGTCGGGTTTATGTAAAAGAACTTCATGCTTCTGAGCACTGCGAGTATAGGATGAAAATCAGGCATACTGCATGTCTTCTAGGTATCTTTTATCTAAATAGAGCACCTCTCCCTATTTGAATAAGTCATTGATCAAGTTCTCAGTTTTTGAAGAAACAGTTAAATTTTCAAAAATCATGCTATGATTTAATTATCGAAAAGTAATCTTATTTTGGAAAAAACTATGGAAAGTTCAGTAATTGAATTACTTAAACCGGTGACTCTACAAAAAGAAAACTGCGACCCTATTATTTTTGAAGCAGGTACTGTTTTGAAAGTGGTGATGCAGACTCCAACCAGTCTTCTGGTCAGTAATGATGATGATTTTAACTTTACCATTCCTCTAAAAGACGAAAATGAAGTGTGGCGAGAAATCTGAGTATTTTTCTCTTATGCAAATAGATGGGTTGTATCTGAGTTGGGTTTCTTAACTTATAGGATACGACCCTTAGCTTTTCTCCACTTTGATTGCTCTTTTATTATTTTTTCAAAAAATTATTTCTTTCCTCTTCTGTCATCATTTACTGATTTTAAATTGGCTCATATCCATTTGAGCAAAAAATTCTGTTTAATTGAAACATCATTTAGTTTTGTAACCTATGTAAGATCACTAATGATCTGTTTTCGGTCTTTTGTATCTACTCTGTCCTTGCGATGACACCTTTACATCTCTTCTCTCTGTTTAGCTCAACTTCATCTAATACCTACGCTTCGATTCAAAAAAAGAATATTCAAGTTATTTTCAGAGTTTAGTCATAGAACTGGCGTTCATCTTTCTTCGATTTTTTATCCTCTGATAAAATTTATCAATAAGAATTAAAAAATAATCTGAGATGCTAAATTAAGAGGCTGTTTAAATTGTATAGCTCTGCAATTGGTCCCAAGAAAATTTGATAATACGAAATTTCCCTCTAGCCAATATTAGTATTTTTTCTTTTAAGACAGCTTAGCTAATTTTAAAAATTATTAATTTTCATAAACTTAAGTTAAATATTTTAATTATATATACCTGATTTATAAATTTATTTAGATTATTCTATTTAAAAAGATCTCAAAATTACATCTCCCCATATATTTAAAAAATAAAATACAAATTAATAATAAATACTATATTCTGAAAAATTAATTACAAAATACACATTCAAAAATAAAGATTAAATAATAAATCTTATTATGTAAAATCCTGAAAAACAATCAATCCAAGAAAATCTTAAAATATAAAATCCTCATAATTTATTTTTAAAATTTATTAACAATACTGGATTTCTACCAAAATATTTCTAAATCTTACAAAGTAACTGTACTTGTTAAAAGTGTTTCGTTTCTGCACTTAAAGCCAGTCTGTTAAATGAAATATGTTATAAATTTAATCAAAGCAATGACCATTCAGGTAATTCTAACTTTTAAATCAATTTAACTTCAGAGGCTTAGGTAGTATTTATGTCGACTCTAAAAGAAGATCAAGACCTAGAAGATTCACTTGCTACATCTTCTTATATATTACCTCAAGTGATTTTAAATCAGCTCAAACCTATCATTTATTCTCACAAACTTGTTTTATTTCTTGATATTGATGGAACCATTTCTGAATTCCACCCAGATCCAGCAAAAAGTATAATTAAGAGCGGAACCTTAAATACCTTAAAAGAGTTACAACAATATATTCAGCTAATATTAGTGACCGGTCGCTCAATTGCACAAGCCCAAAAAATTATTTATCCATTTGACTGGAATATTGCCGGTTCTCACGGTCTGGAATTAAGCTATCAATCGCGTTTAAGCAAGTTAATTGATTTAAATCCTGAACAGTTTGAATTATTAAAAAATTATATTACAGAACATAGTAATAATATTCCTCAGACTCGAATAGAAATTAAAGACTATTCAGTCGCCCTGCATTTTCGTGAACATCCCTATTTAGAGCATCAAGTGCATGCATTTGCCTTGAATTGTCTTACTCATTTTCAGGATTTTGAACTTAAGGCTGGAAAGTTTGTATTTGAACTGGTGCCCAAAGGTGCAAATAAAGGTTCAGCCATCCAACAAATCATTCAGCAATATCACTTAAGTGATCATTACCCCATTTTTATCGGAGATGACCTGACCGACGAAGCCGGTTTTCAAGTCATCAACACATTCAAAGGCTGCTCTATCAAAGTCGGTACAGGCAACACCGTGGCACAACATCGCCTCGAAAACGTGACTCAAGTACAGGCTTTTCTAGCGGAATTCTTAGAAATATTGAAAGCACAACAACAATTATTATTGGAGAAATTACATGTCGAAACTCATAGTGTTATCAAATCGTGTAAATCTACCTAAGTCAGACAATACACAGGCAGGTGGATTAGCGGTGGCATTGCAGGATGCTTTGCAGGATATAGGCGGTATCTGGGTTGGCTGGAATGGATCCCGAGTTGACCAGATGAAAGAGCAGAAGTTTCAAATCCTGAAGCATCAAAATGTTGAATATCACACGAGTCCATTGACTGAATCCCAATATCAAGGTTTTTATTGTGGTTTTGCCAACAATGCATTATGGCCACTGATGCACGATCAGCATCAACTTGTAGATTATCAGCCGCAGGATTTTAAGATCTATCAGGATGTCAATTTACGCTTTGCCAAGCACCTGAAACAGGTAGCATCTCCACATGATATTATCTGGATCCATGATTATCATTTTTTAAGCGTGGCGCATTATTGCCGTAAACTGGGCATGCGTAACCGTATTGGCTTTTTCCTGCATATTCCCTTTCCTGAACTAAGGCTCTGGCAGACTTTAGCCGCCCATCGCGATCTGGCACATCATTTGGCCAACTACGATGTACTGGGTTTACAGACCTCTCGCGATCAGGAAAACTGTTTAAATTTCCTTGAACAAACCTTAAAAGTGCAGCATCGTCACAATGAAATCCTGAATTATCAATCTCGAAAGATTCATGTGAAATGCTATCCGATTGGTGTGCATCCTGTGCAACTACAGAATCAGGCCTCAGATAGTCATCTGGAAAAGCTTCCCTTTGATCTGGAGACAGTGCAGCCTTATAAAACCATCATTTCAGTTGACCGGATTGATTATAGTAAAGGCTTATTGGAGAAAATCGGATCGTTGCAGAGCTTGCTGGAAGATCAACCGGAGTTTAAAAATCAATTCCAGCAATTACAAATTGCCTGCCCATGCCGACTGGATGTAAAAACCTATAAGAACCTGTATACGCAATTTAAATCTGCCGTGCATGAACTCAATAGCCAGCATGGCACAGCGGACTGGTTACCTTTCGATTGCAGCTATGATACTTTGGGCCATGAGGCATTGATGCAACTATATCGTAAGGCAGATATTTGCTGGGTAAATTCGATCCGGGATGGTATGAATCTGGTCGCCAAGGAATATATTGCTGCACAGGATCCTTTAGATCCGGGTGTCTTGATTCTATCTAAATATGCCGGTGCTGCTGAACAAATGAAAGAAGCCTTACTGGTCGATCCTTATGAGCATGACAGTATGGCTAAAGCTTTGAAGAAGGCGCTGCGCATGTCTAAATCAGAACGTTTAGAGCGCTATCGTTATTTAAGCCAAGGCTTGAAAAATTTCGATATTATTCGCTGGCGTGATCAGTTTATTACTGACCTGAAAAACTCACAAAGCTTGCGGATCTATCGTCCGGTGGCTGCAGGAGTTTCAAACCAGTTCAGTATGCATGCCTAAATTTTTAAGTAAAAAAAAACACCAGCATTAAGCTGGTGTTTCGTTTTGAAGAGGAGCCACAATCTCTTCGCTTTGTTGTACTTCGCTTGGGTCTGCAGTGAGATGATTCAAAATCACAATACTCAATAGACCAATCGCAATGACGCTAAATACTAAGCTCAATCCGATGATTTCACTGCCGAAGCCGACCAATGCTGGCCCAATCAACGAACCTGTATAAGCAAATACCGATACATAAGACAATGCCACATGTGAAGCCAAAGTTTTCTGACGTCCTGCACGGGAAAACATCAGCGGTACAATGTTGGCACTACCTAAACCTAAAATCGCATAGCCGACCAACACCACTTGCCAGACTGGCGCAAAGACTACGGTTAATAAACCGGTTGCAGCCAAGAGTGCGCTTAACAGAATCGTATTTTTTTCACCAAACTGCTGAATAATCAGGTGTCCACTAAAACGCCCCAGTACCATCAAACCAGCAAAGAAACTATAAGCCAGACCGGTTTGCGCCGCAGGCAGGCTGAACTCAGTAGCAAGATAAATACCACTCCAGTCCATAGCTGCACCTTCCGAAAGGAAAGCCACAAAACAGATCAGACCAATACCTAAAATTGCCCAGGTCGGTGCTGCTTTTTTCGCAGGTTGTTCTGATGATGTTTCTTCTACCGCCGTTTTTGGCTCAGCGCCCAAGCTCAAAGGAACAGCAAATAAGGCAATAAGCAGCAAAATCACACTGACAATCACCGCACCAGTTAAAGGCGCCAAGCCAAAACCCATTAACATGGTCATGCCCAGTACGCCTGCCAGACCACCTAAACTACACACCCCATGAAAACCCGACATTAAACTTTTACCGAGTTTTTTCTCAATCTGTGCAGCCTGAATATTGACAGTCACGCCCAAAGCCCCGGCACTGGCACCAAAGAAAAACAGGCTGATGGCCATCATTAAATGATTCGGACTATAAGCCAGAGCAGGCAGAATGAACAAAAATGCACTGAGAATTACGGCTAAAACAGTACGGCAACCTAAGGCATTGGCCAGTCGGCCGGCCAGTGGCATCGCCAACATTGAACCAATCCCGGCACACAGCAATAACAGGCCAAAATCAGCATGATTTAATAACAGGCGCTGCTGTGCATATGGAATTAAGGGTGCCCAAGCCGCAGTACTAAAGCCCAAGCTAAAGAAGCATAACGCAGTCGCTATTTTCTGCCATAGATATGGTGATGGAGACTGAATTCGAGAAAGCAGTGTTTGATTGAACATTGTATTACCAAAAAAGAAGGCTCAGGCATCCATTACCGATCATCCATAGTAAAACCCCACAGACTTATAGCTAGAATGTATAAGTTTGCGGGGCTGAATTTGCGTGAATTATAAACAGAATAAATTTAAATGGAATAGTTTTTAGACACTAATTTTAAGATTTTTTACAAGTATCTGATTGTATAAAATTTATAGTTTTATGCTTTTATTTGCATAGGCTGATCGGTTTTTTCGCGGCCTGCTTAAGCTCAAGTTTTTGTAGAAAATGTGCAAAACCTGCAGCAATTTTTGAGCTAAGACGACTGCTAGTGGTGACTCTCAGCTGATTCGACCAGACAATCTGCGCGTCAGCTTTTTCTAAACGACGGATGAAATCGACATCTTCATGACAGTCCAGTTGCTGAAACCCATTGACCTGTATATAAGCCGAAGCTTTAAAACACAGGTTTGCGCCATGAACATGCCGATGTCCCATGCTGTCCTGATAATGTCGGAGATAAGCCTGACGGGTTTTCCGGCTTAAATGATCCCATTGATCCAGCTCGACCACACCACAAATCGCATCGGTGGGTTGATGCTGTAACATCATCTGAAACCAGTCACACTGTACGAATGAATCGGCATCGGTACAGCAAATCCAGTCACAGCCCTGCTCGATCATCTGCTGAATCCCCAAATGGCGTGCCTTGCCCACATTCCGGAAGTCGCAACTGATGGCTGGAATACCCATTTGCTGAACTTTAAGTGCGGTGCTATCGGTACAATGGTCCAGAACCACAAGAATCTGGATTTCAGGAAGATTTTCTATTGTTTTAAAATATTGAAAAAAATAAGTTTGTGCTGATTTTAAGGCTAACAGACAGCGTTCAATATAGGCTTCTTCATTACAGGCCGGAATCACCACACCGATTTTTTTCATCTTAAGCCCTCCTGCTCTGCTACGGATTGCGCTGAATTCAGCCAGAGATCTATCAAAAAATCGGAATCCTGCAAACTTAAACGATGGGAATAGTTTAAATGCGCTTTGAGATACTGATGGACATCTTCACCATTTAGGCTAAATCCCGAGATTGGCGCGCGCCAATGACAACTCAAGATACATCCGCCCGGTTCCAGTGCAGTATGCAACCATGTCAGCACCTGTTGCAGAGCAATCGGGTTCAGATAATATAAAATCTCACTGACGACAATGAGCTGAAATTTCTGTTTGGGCAAGTCATCTGGCACGACACGCTGTAACACCTGCACATGTGAATAATCTTGTAAACGCTGCTGCGCTAACTGGATCGCAGTATCATTGGCATCCAGACACATTAAGCTATTTGTCCGCTGTGCCAGTTCCTGACTGAAGATGCCGTTACTGCAACCAATTTCAATCGCAGAGTCAAATTGCAAGCTCGGCAAGACCGCCAGACAAATCTGCCGTTTGCGCTGTTCATACCAACGCTGTTCATATTGCCAGGGATCTCCCTGATTCAGTGCATATAACGCATCGAAATATTCCTGATCATAGGCTGCTTTACTGTTCATACAGATACACCTCCCAGGGCTGTAAAATACGTTGCAATGCCTGCTCTGGCAGAATCGGTGATTGTTCAATAGTAGGGTCAAGCTCGATCTGGCTCTTAAAACACCGCGCAGCTCGAGACTTATATTGTAATTCTTCCTCAGTTAATTTGAGTTGATGAGCGACGGTCCAGGGAATTCTGGTATCTCCAGGTGTTGCCCAATGCCATGCCCAAATCAAGACCTGAATACAGGGCAAATGAAGTTCAGTGGCCAGCTGCTGTGTGACCTGCCCCGTAATTTCATGATCTGGATGTCCATCATGAACAAATGTGCTAATTAACACATCATTCGGTTGCAGATAAGATTGCAGATGCTGTTGCAACACATCCCGCTGTTCGGCCACCTTGCCATCTTGAATATCTAAAGCGATCCGCAAGATATTCTGTTTTAAAGGTAACTCTTCTAAAGCTGCTCGCGTTTCAGCAGGACGAATCTGGTTCAACTCTTCGGGAGTATACAGACTAGAGCCGGGATGACTGGCTGTCCCATTGGTAACGGCAAAAAGTATGATCTGATAGCCAAGTTTGTCCAGACGCTGAATCAGGCCTCCACAGCCCAAAATTTCATCATCAGGATGAGGGGCAATGATGCAGACTCTGGCATCTAGAGGAATAACCTTAGGAATATCAAATTCCGGCATCTGTTGCAGGATCTGACAGGAACGCCATTCTTCAAGTCTTGTGCCTTCACCATGGATGACACGATCCCCTACAATCTCATGTCTTATAACGTCCATAATTGTTCCTCCTGTGCAGTCAGCTCGCCAATCCGCTCCAAGTCAAATGCAGCATGACTTTGACGAATAAATACCGGAAGATCTGCTGCAAGCCGAGCGAAATGCGGATGCTCACAATACGGCCCAGCACCAAGTGCCTTACCTACATGAGTTAGTACATTTAAGGCAGTCGCTTCCACCTGAGCACGTAGGCTACGAATCTTTAACTCATGTGCGTGTTGCGGTTGCTGATCAATCAATGCAGCAACTTGATAAAATAAGGACTGTGTCGCTAAAAGCTCCCGACTAATTTCACCGAGATACATGGCCTTATAGGCATGCGGTTTTAACAATACTGCCTGTCTTAAATATTCAGCCAAACGCACGGTTGCGCCATACCAGCACGCGGCCACACCTGCGGCGCCATGCCAGAATCCGGGCCGATCCAGATAGGCATTTGGAGCTGCGACTTTTTCCACCTCAACATGATCCAGTTCCAGCCGGGCAGTCAAGGTATGCTGCATGCCCACTGCCTGCCAGGCATCCTGATGATGCTGAATGCCTTCTTGCGACAAATCTAGAATCAGTAATTGTGAATATTGCTGCTCATCACGGTGAGTCAGCAGACCGTGTTGCACCCAGACCGATGCAGAACACCAAGGCTTAATTCCGCTTAGCTTTCCTGCTTGCAATGTTAAAGGTTTGGGGCCACCTTCTGCTGCCCATACTGCCCATAAGCCTTTTTGTTCTACCGGAATATTCAGTTCATGCAGAATAGCTAAAGCATCTAAATGCGATTCATAGAGTTTACCCAGACTCAGATTGCTGGCTGAAACCTGGCTGAGTATCTGCCAGCGTTTTAAGGTCGCTCCGGAAGCGGGATAAGGCACCTGTTCGGAAATCGCCACCAGTTCCATTAAAGTGTGCTGAATTTTTTCTTGTAGCTCCAGAGGAGAATTTTCAAATCTTTGTAATATTGAACCGAGGTTCATGCATGCGGTTCCTCATAAAATACGGATAATGTTGTTGTGTTTTTAAAGTCAGTTAATGAGAAAGCTTGCGCATTTGTTTTAAACGTGTGGTCAGCCCTAGTACCTTACGCCGTGCATTAATCTCTTCTTCATTGAAACAGAGTTGCTGCATTAGTTCAGCTAAAGGCAAATGATTATGTTCAATGAGATAAATGTCCTGTTCTCTGCTCCATTTGGCTTGCTGTGCTTGTGCTAACAACTTTTTGACGTCCGGTCTCACCATCTCTTCATCCATTTTGAAACCATGAGGATAGAAGCCGGAGCCTCTATCCTCTAACATAAATTGGATCGTTTAGGCAGGAATTGCTTCCGCAATCGCTTCACGCGCCCAGACACGATGGTTCAGGATCAAAGTCTTGAAGCTATCTTGTACTGCTTCAAACTGTCCGTTTGCCAGAGTTCCTTCATCGCTAACCAAGCGCAGATCCTCAATCAGCTTGCCTTTATCGCCCAGGAACACAATCGGTTTTAAATGCTTGTAGGCTTCCAGCAGATAATGAGTCGCCACACCGTCTTTCATTACCACATCGTAATTATCACCGTCAGCAATCACCACGGCATCATAGGCAATGGATGGTTCTGCTTTTTGCATACCATCGGAAGGAATCACCTCGCCTTGCTGACCCAGTACCGGGCCCGGTTTTGGGGTCAGTACATCGACCACAGCCCCTTCTGATTCTGCCCAAGCTTGAACAGCTTTGATACTGGCCTCATTGGCCTTGTCGTGCACCAATAGCGCAATTTTGCGTGCCTTAATATCTTCAGGTTTAAATGCCTCAAAAGATAAACGTGGTGAAACCTGCACCTCTGGCAATTTTGCCGCCTTTTTCTCTGCCGGAATTTCAATACCCAATTGGTCAGCAACCTGCTGTGCCAAGTCCAGATCGATATTGCAGAGCACTTCAAGTACTTCACGTTCACGAATATATTTGCGCTCCACCTTGCTCAGCTCGAAGACATAGGCATCGACAATATGCTTTTGCTCATGCGGCGTCTGGCTGCGATAGAAAAGACGAGGCTGACTAAAGTGATCACTGAATGATTCGCTACGCTGACGGATCTTGTGTCCATCAATACGTTCCTGATAGCTTTCAAAACCACCGCCTTGTGCTGCTGGCGGGGTTTCAGCCGGCCAGTTATTGTCAATCGAGTTCGGCTCATAACTGGCTTGACCAGTATGTACAATACGCTGATGTAAACCATCACGCTGGTTATTGTGGAATGGACAAACCGGCTTGTTGATTGGAATCTGGTGGAAATTTGGACCACCTAAACGGCTAAGCTGGGTATCGGTATAGGAAAACAGACGTGCTTGTAATAATGGATCATTGGTAAAATCCAGTCCTGGCACAATATGTCCCGGACAGAATGCTACCTGCTCGGTTTCACCGAAGAAATAATCAACATTACGGTTCAGTACCATTCTGCCAATCGGTGTCACCGGCACCAGTTCTTCCGGAATAATTTTGGTCGGATCCAGCAAGTCGAAGTCGTACTTCATTTCATCTTCTTCTGGAACGACCTGTACACCCAGTTCCCATTCCGGATAGTTACCGGAGGCAATCGCTTCATATAAGTCACGACGATGGAAATCCGGATCTTTACCCGCCAGTTTTTGTGCTTCATCCCAGACCAGTTGGGCTAGACCCTGTTTTGGCGTCCAGTGGAATTTAACAAAAACCGCTTTATTCTCGGCATTGATAAAACGGAAAGTATGTACACCAAAGCCTTGAATGGCTCTTAAATTACGCGGAATACCCCGATCCGACATGGCCCACATCACCGCATGTGCAGATTCAGGCACTAAAGAAACAAAATCCCAGAAAGTATCATGTGCAGATGCACCGGTAGGAATCTCGGTCTGAGGTTCAGGCTTAACCGCATGTACAAAATCCGGGAACTTGATCCCATCCTGAATAAAGAATACCGGCGCATCATTTGCCACTAGATCAAAGTTACCTTCATCCGTATAAAACTTGGTCGCAAAACCACGAATATCACGTACCGTATCTGCTGAACCACGCGGGCCCTGTACGGTAGAAAAACGCACAAATACTGGCGTTTGCACATTGGTATTGGTCAGGAAGCCTGCCTTGGTCAGTTTTTCATTACCCGGATAAGCCTCAAAATAGCCATGTGCGCCGACACCACGGGCATGCACAATACGTTCTGGAATTCGCTCATGGTCAAAATGGGTAATTTTTTCCCGGAGAATAAAATCTTCGATCAAGGTCGCACCGCGAACGCCTGCCTTGAGACTGTTCTGGTTATCGGAAATTTTAACCCCTTGATTGGTAGTGAGTGCCTGTTCGGTCGCATCACTGCGATATGCGTCGAGCTGTTCACTTTTTTTATTGGTATTTTGTTTGTCTAAACCGTCTTTACCAGTCGCGGGGCTATTGGCCTTAATTTTCATGATGTATTCCTTGCTGAGCTTGAGTTTAGTTCAGATATTTTTGGTCTATCTCAAAGTCGCTTGAGCTTATATATTGCATGGCTTACCGAATCAAAATCATCCCGCAAGTCAATCTGCTACAGCCGATCCTGTATCAGCCTCACATTTCTTCTGAATATGCTGACTCGAAGCATTTTTGCTCTTCTGGGAATATTGTTATTGGTTTCGCCTGTGTCCTAACATAACTGCATTTGAGAAAGAGATTTATTATTGTTTGTAGTGCCTTGTTTAATTAAGGCAGCATTGTGTTATTTTTTATAAATTTCGGGTTTATTTATGATTTAAATTTTTATCTAAGTTATTTATTTAAAATAAAATATTAAAATTTCACAGAGATATTTCGAAATAAAGATTCAGTATGGTGATATGTGATCTTGCTCACAAATAAGCGTCATAACCCAAAACGATGTTTCAATCCTGAAATGATTAGGACTTTTTAGAAGTTCAATTTGCTATGAGAAATTAACGTGCTACCGCTGAAGTATAGTCAAAATTTGACAGATTTAAATAGTTACAATCTCGCGTCCTGCTTATACATAATGACTAAACTTCCTGCCTTTATATTGAACTAATATCTATAACTTATAACCACTTAAATCTCTTAGCCTGTTAGATCAAATACAAAGTCATAGAGATCATTTCATCTCTTGGCTCGGGCTTCAGATACATCCGACTTTATTTTAATACACAGTATCGCGTTAATTTTGAAGGAGTAAGAGCATGGCCTCTTCTAAAAAAGAATCTAAAGCAATGAAAATTGATATCGGGATTTCGCATGATGATCGCGCCAAAATTGTCGATGGTTTATCCAGACTTTTAGCAGACAGTTATACCCTGTATTTGATGACCCATAATTTCCACTGGAATGTCACCGGCCCCCAGTTCAACAGCCTGCACAACATGTTTATGACTCAATATACCGAGCAATGGAATGCGTTGGACATCATTGCTGAACGTATTCGTGCTCTAGGTTTTGCAGCACCCGGCACTTATAAACAGTTTGTAAAACTCACCTCCATTAAAGAAGTCGAAGGTGTACCTAAAGCTGAAGAAATGATACGTTTACTGGTAGATGCACATGAAACTGTGGCACGTACCGCCAGAAGTATTTTTTCGATCATTGAAGAAGCCAATGATCAGCCGACTGCTGACATTCTCACGCAAAGACTGGAAGTACACGAAAAAACTGCCTGGATGCTGAGAAGTAATCTGGAATAATAAAACCGGATCAAATCTTTGAGAGCAGGCTACCCACAGGATGAAGCGGAAACTTGCGGTAGTGCCATTAAAGTTCGGCTTCATCCTGACGCTTTGATTAGATATGATTTACCGGTGCTCAATGGTTAGATCAAGCTAAAAAACAGAATCATTAAAATTAAACCGTCAAAATTTAAGGATGTAGGCAATCGCCTACATCCTTTTTTAACAAACAGATTGTTTACAGATTATTTCAATCTCATATATGGCTATCATTTTTTGAAAGCTATAAATCTGAAATATCTTTTCGATCGCTTCAAAAAATTAGCCCTCCTGGCTCCTTACAGTACAGCTTAATCTTGAGGAGAATTGCTCGAATCACTTTCAATCCGGCCATCGACCAGATTGATGGTACGATCACAAGTAGCGGACAGGCGCGGATCATGCGTGACCAAAAGTACGGCGCAGTCGCGTTCACGATGCACTTTACGAAACAGTTCAAACATATCAGCCGCGGTCTGGGTATCCAGATTACCTGTCGGTTCATCGGCCAATAATAATGCCGGCTCAGTAATCAAGGCCCGGGCAATCGCCACCCGCTGCTGCTGCCCTCCAGATAATTCATTCGGTTTACGTTCAGCAAATTTTTCCAGCCCTACTGCCGTCAATAAATCACGTGCACGTTGCATTGCCTGCTGATTCGGTTTGCCATGCGCCATCATTAAAGGCATGAGAATATTATCCAGTGCACTAAAGGCCTGAATCAGATGGTGAAACTGAAATACAAACCCGATGCTGTTACCGCGAAGCGCTGTACGATCGGTGTCATCCATCGCACTGGTAGGTTGTCCCAACAAATACAGCTCGCCACTCGTTGGTTTATCTAGCAGTCCCAGAATATTTAATAAGGTACTTTTACCAGAACCGGAAGGGCCAATGAGTGCAGCAAAGTCGTTGCGATCAATGCGCAGGTCAATGCCATGCAAGACCTCCACTTCATTGGGCTGGCCAATATTATAAGATTTTCGCAGCGCTTCCAGACGCAGAACTTCCTGAGATTGCTCAGACATGACGAATCGCCTCCACCGGATCGAGTGCCGCGGCCCGACGTGATGGCACTGCTGCCGCCAGTACGCCTGTTAATGTGGCCAACAATAGTGCCAATATCACCAGTTCAATCGAAATTGGAATATAGAATAATCCCGGCCCAAAATTATTAAATACCCATACCAGACCATAACTGACTATGCTGCCCAGCACTGAACCGAGCAAGCCAAAGATTGCACCCTGAAACAGAAAAACTCTCAGGATTTGCGATTGGGTTGCACCCGTCGCCCGCAAAATACCAATTTCCCGGGTGCGCTGCACCACACTGACGGACATGACGCTGGCAATCCCGAAAGCCACCGAAATTGCGACAAAGACAATAATCATATTGGTGGACAGGCTTTGTGCAGTAATGGCATTCATCAGTTGGGCATTGGTTTCAATCCAGCTTTCGGCTTTTAATGAGGTCAGGCGTCCGACTTGTGCTGCAACCTGGTCTGCTTCAAAAATATTGGCAATGGTCAGATCAATGACTGTTACTCCGCCTGGCAGGCCGAGTAAGGACTGCGCCTGCTTGAGATCCAGATAAACATAACGCGCATCCAGTTCGCGCACGCCCAGCTCAAAGATACCGGCAATATTCACCAAGGCACTGTTCTGTTGGCCAGTATCGAGTCGCAACTTGCTGCCGACCTGAACACCGAGGTCTTTGGCCAATTGACTGCCAATCAGTACATCATCCGCGCCGACCCGCAACTGGCCACTGATTAAATATTCTTTTAATGGAATGATCTGCTGATAACGTTCTAAATTCATCCCGACCAAGGCCACTGATTCGATCGCATCACCACGTTGTACAAAAGCTGGCCCCGACACCACCGGCGAGACGGAGGTCAGTACAGGCAACTGGTCTAGTGTTTCGGTAATCTGTTGCCAATTGTTAATCGAACGCAGGCGCTGTGCCCGTTTGTCTTCCTGCAATAATTGCACTGTTCCGGCGGGAGGTGACACAATCCGGTTGACTTCATCCGGTGACAGCAGACGAATATGAGCCTGTGTACCTAAGGTTCGTTCAACAATATTGGCTTGCAGCCCCTGAATCAACGCAGTGATAAAGACGATCACCGCTACGCCCACGGCAACCCCGATGGTGATCATGATGGACTGCGCGCGACCCTCGCGCAAAAAACTGACCGCGATTTTCCATTCGATCCAGAGCCGCCCGAATAAATTTTTCAATCGAAGTTCACCGGTAATTCATTTTTACTATTGGCCATATCAGCAGAATTCTGTAATGAACTCTGGTGTGGTTTTAAGCGAACTCTGGTGCCATCCTCCAATGAAGATTCGGCATCTACCAACACCTGATCACCCTCGCTCAACCCGGATTTCACTTCTGACATGGCCAGGCCACGCAAGCCCAAAGTAATCTGCTGACGCTGTATTTTTCCATCACGTACCATTAAGACCACGGCTTTATCTCCCTTGATACTGCTTAAAGCATCATTCGGAATAGCCAGAGCCCGTGCTCGTTTGGCCGTCTCGACATTCACCGATACCGTCATGTCCTGACGCAGAAAATCTGGCACGGGATTGACAGTAAGTCTGACTTCTACCGTACCTCGCTGTGGGTCGATACTTGGTGCAATAAAGTTAATCCGGGCCGGGAAAGACTGATCCGGATAGGCATCGCTAATCACGGTAGCATTTTGCTGTAAGGCCAGTTGCGGTAAATTCCGCTCATCCAGGGGTACCCGGATTTCTGTGTTCCCCGTTAATGCAATGGTAAATAAAGTCTGTCCTGGCTGAACCAGATCACCCGGTTCGACATCGCGTGTCAGCACTGTACCGGCGACTGCAGCCCGAATCTTAGTTTTGGCCAGTTGAGCCTGTGCCACCGCCAGCTGTTCCCGAAGCAATGCTTCTTCGACTTGACCCGCAGCCAATGCTGTTGCTTTTACCCGGGCTGTCTCATAATTATTGCGCGCGACTCGTTCCGCTTCCACAGCCTGTTCGACTTCTTCCCTCGACAGGATGCCGGCTTCTGCATTACGTCTACGTGCTGCTTCTCGGCTGGCCTGCTCCAACTGGGCTTTGGCACTGGCCAGTTCTGCTGCAGCCTGTGGCCGTCGGCTGCTTGCCAATTCAGTCAATGCCAGCTCAGCCTGTCTGACTTGGGCCAGCAATTCATCCGACTTCAATACCACTAGCAGATCACCCGGTTTAACCTGATCGCCTTCCTGCACCAGACGTTGCAGAACCACAGCACTAATTTCACTGCCTACCTGGGCACGTGATACTGTCGCAACACGTCCGGTCGCAACAACATTTTGTACTAGCGGCATGGCACTCAGCGTATAACTGGGCACCACTGGCCCCTGCCACCAGCGAAATAGAGCAAACCCTACTGCCAGTAGCAATACGATAATGAGCAAAATTTTATAGCGGGCAGCGCGCAATGAAAATCTCCGGTTGATTCGTCTAATTTAAAATAAGAAAGTCAAAACTGTATTTATTTTTTCCCCTAAGGTTTAATTTACAACAAGTTTCTAATTGGAATTATAGGTATTTTATTGAGTTTGAAAAGAATGTTGAGTTCCTGTCCACTTTTATGAGCTAGCTTAAGTCGGTGTCAGTGAATTTAATCAATAACAGATCCAGACACGGGATCAGGTAACAGAAAATTGTATTAAATTTCTCTTGAGTTCAAGGAATGGGAGCTTTCATTAAAAAACAGGCTAGATCATGATAGAGCTCGCCTGTTCAATCGCTTGGGTGTTAATTGGATATTAGTTAAATGTTAGACCGTACGACGCAATGGCTGATCACGTTGCGCCAGACTTTTGCCCATCGGCACGAGTCGTCTATCAGGATCAATCTTTTGCCAAGGCAGATCATTCGGGTCTGCTTTCATGGCACCAGGCGCTTTCGCGACCAAAATGGCAGCAGCCATGTCCTGAAAATCTGCACGAAAATGTACCGAGCTTTTCACCACGATGATCGATTTATCTTGAGGCACAACACCAAAAATTCTAAACATATTACGATCGAGCAACTGGGCTTTGTAGGAACTGACTGCAATTTCAATACCATCTATTTCCAGTAATACACTCGGGCCGATATCCGCCTCGACGCCATGCATCATGGGCCCGCCATAGCTGAATTTCCCATCGCTATAGGCTTTGATTTTAAATTCAGCGCTAAATAGAGCATCCCCCGCAATACCTGATGTTCCACCCAGTTTCGCATAAAAATACTGACCAAGTTCAAGCTGATAGGCTTGCCGTACTACCACGGGATCTACGATGAGGCCAATCAGTGCATTTTTAACCTGATGCCGATGTAGCGCCGATAGCATCCCGGTCGTATTCGAATCACCACCGGCTCCCGGATTATCCTGAGTATCTGCAATCACCACGGGTCTGGTCGAATGATGCTGTTGATAAAGTTGAAGTGCCTGCAGCACGGCATGATCTGGTGATAAGAAATCTATATTCCAATGCGCTTCTTGTTGCAGCACATGGGCGATATAGCCTTGCATAGCCTGATCTAACTGCATAACGTTTTCACTATAGCCCCAGATACAACCGCCACATTCGGCAAAATCTGCTGCCGGAAAACCCGGCGTGAAATTCATCTGGACAGAATTATTTTGCTCTAGCTGTTCAAGTAAACTCATACAAGACTGGGTAGGTTCCAGCTCGGTACATTGTGCATTCAGCGCAATCAAAAACGGCAGCTTATACATTTTCTTGTGCAGCTTTTTACCCCGGAATATTTGATCCAGCAGTTGGGCACAGCGTTGTCCGGTTTGAGCCATATCTACATGCGGATAGGTCCGATAGCAAATCAGCACATCACTATGGGCAAACATCGCTTGCGTGACATTGGCATGGAAATCCAGACTGGCAATTACCGGAATATCCGGCCCAACTGCTTCACGAACCCGTCTTAACAATTCGCCTTCACCATCATCCACCTGTTCACTGACCATAGCACCATGCAGATCCAGATACACCGCATCTGCCGGATGCTGCTGGATGCTTGCAATAATTTCATCACAGATCCGCTGGTAAGTGTCCTGCTCTACATGCGCTGAAGGTGAAGTGCCCGCCCAGATCACCGGTAAAAGTTGATACCCGAATTGTTCCGCTTGTTGAATAAAACCACCAATCGGAATGTTCTGTTCCCGAAACTTCAGGATATCTGCGCCGCGGCTAAGCGGCGGAAATCCCCCACCCTGGACAAAATCGGCGTAGCTTGCTTTGGTCGGGGCAAAGGTATTGGTTTCATGTTGAAAGCTCGCAATGATGATTTTCTTCATATCCTGAATCCTTCCTATGCTACGTATTGATTATTTATCGACAATTAAGGCAGCGCGTGTTACTTGCTCGGGAACAACTTGCTTTTTCAGTCTGAAGGCATAAATCAGGAAAGCGCCACCGAGCATCATGATCACAGCAATCGTGAACCAGCCTGCCAGCATGGAACCGGTCATTGACTGTGCCATGCCCATAATATTTGGACTGACAAAACCACCGAGTAATCCGATATTGTTAATCAGGGCAATTCCGCCTGCTGCCGCACTACCGCTTAAGTATTTCGATGGAATTGACCAGAAAATGGTATAGGCACTAAACATAAAGGCCGTTGCGGTACAGATCGCAATAAAGGACAGCAGGAAATTCGCACTGATCACCGACAACATCAAGCTGACTCAGGCCAATACCGTCGGCACTACACAATGCCATTTCCGTTCCTGCCATTTGTCCGAGCTGCGGGCAAAAATGATCATGAAAATTGCACCGCATAAATATGGAATCGCCACCAGCCAACCAATCATCTGCAAATTTTGGATACCGCCCGACTTCAGTAAAGATGGTAGCCAGAAGCCAATCGCATAGATCCCACAGATAATGGTGAAGTAGGCCAAGGCCATGAAATAAATCCAGGGATCCTTTAATACCGCTTTAAAATTACTATGACCAGTGGCAGACTGATGTTGGGAAATTTCTTTCACCAATAAGGCTTTGTCCTCTTGAGACAGCCATTTTGCTTGTGAAGGATGATCGGTTAAATAAAAGTACGCTACGCAACCCAATAGCACGGTTGGCACAGCTTCTAATAAAAATAACCATTGCCAGCCAGAAAGATTATAAATCTGATGGAAAGTACTCATAATTTGCGTCGATAACGGCGCACCTAACATGCCAGCGAGCGGCCCAGCCAGCATAACAATCGCCATCACACGTGCCATGCGTGCACCGGAATACCAATAGGTCAGATAGAAAATCATGCCCGGGGCAAAACCGGCTTCGAATACACCCAACAAAAAGCGCAAGATATAAAACATTTGTGGGGTGGTGACAAACAGCATCGACATGGAGGTCAGGCCCCACAAAATCATGATACGGGTAATGGTTTTTCTGGCGCCGACTTTTTCAAAATACAGGTTGGTCGGCACTTCAAACAGCACATAACCTAAAAAGAATATGCCGGCTGCCATGCCATAAATTGCATCGTTAAAGCCCAGCTCCTGTTGCATTTGCAACTTGGCAAATCCGATATTGATCCGGTCCAGATAAGCAAAGAAATAACACAGCAATAAAAATGGCAGTAGCCGCCAGCTTACTTTCTTGTAAATCTGGTCTAACCGTTGTTGACGGGAGGTCATTAAATCCATCTAAAACTCCTTTTTATCTAGATCTTCTTATTGTTCAAAATCCATGTAAGCATGCTCCTGACTTGATAACAATGTAATTTATTCGGCATACTGATGCTTTTAAGGCATCAGAGTTTTTATGGACAGAAACTTGCAATTCCTTGCGCCACTGAACGGAATCAATGAAAAGCGTTTGCGTTATTTCTATACGGTGATGATGTTCGGTTCGATGCGCAAAGCGGCAGATATCCTGAATATTAAACAGTCCGCCATGAGCCGACAAATTCAACTCTTTGAATCTGAACTAAAAATAAACCTGTTCAAACGTAAGGGGCGGCATATTATTCCGACTGAAGCCGCCTATCTGGTACTTGAGTATTTTAAGGAAAATAAGAATCGTGAAAATGAATTATTTGACAGTTTATTTCAGCTGCAATCTTCTCAACTTGGCAAAGTGAACATTGTTTCAAGTGAAAGTTATATGCAACACATGATTTATGATGTACTTCGACATGTGCACCATAAATATCCAAATCTTGAAATCCAGTTAGAATTAATGAGTGCCCAGCATGTAGTACGACATATCGTGGACAGCCTAGCGCATATTGGACTTGCGTATAACCCCCATTTCATACAGACATCAGCACCATTGCCCATAAAACAGAACCTTTTATTCTAGCTGTTCCTGCCGATCATCCTCTTGCCAAGCTCAAGCATCGCATTTGCCTATCTGAAATTTCAGCCTATAAATTTGCCTTAATGCCTGTGGGGCATGGTTTTCGTCAGCTACTCGACAGTGAAATGGTGCGCTTACAAGTGAACCTGAATATTAGCCTGACCACCAATTCTATTTATGCCTTAAAAAATTATGTGGTGGCTGGACATGGGATTTCCGCCATGCGCTATGCAGATATCGCAGATGCAGTTAAAGAAGGTCAGGCCGTTGCCTTAACTATTGATTCCGAACTGTGCAACACGGCTCAAACCCAATTGATGGTACGTAAAAATACCCATTTGTCAGAGTCGAAGCATTTATTGATTGAGCGTATTCGCTCTAGTTTTGATTTGATTTTTTAAATCGCTTATAAAATTTAGGCAATAAAAAAGCCAATTAAATAAGCGGCTGATTTATAAAAAGAATTTTGGTGGAGGTGGCGTCAATTGAACTCAAAACCCAACCTATTAATTTAAAAGCTCTTTTATTGAATAAAAAAACTCATTGACCCAATTTTGACCCAACTTAGATTTAGTGCATTGAATAACTTTAAAATCTTATTCAAATTCAGGATTTGAAATGGCGTACGACATTATAGCAGAACATTATAAGAAATATAAATGCAACGTTATAACATTTCATTTCACTCCTTGTGATATTAATAATCCCTTCAACCTTATTATGACTAAATTTTTAATTTGTATTTTTGCTTAGGACTCTTAGGCTTATCAGGAAGGGTGCGTTCAACCACACCGGCTTCTAATGCTAGAGTCAAATAATTTTTTTATAATGTTGCTCGGTGGGACAAGTCTAATAGAGCCATCAACTCAGTTAGGCTATATTCCTTCTGCTCCATATTCTGGATGAGACGTTTAACTTGATCGCTAACTTGTACGCTAGCTTGAGCGGTATCTTGATCGCTGGCATCAGAACTGAGTATTGCATCTAGAATCATCTGCAAAATAAACTCAATAAAAGGTGCAGAATCTGAGTGATCTGTGCTCGCTTGCAATGCATCGTAATAAGCTTTTTAATTTTGATAAATCAAGCTTTCAACAGGGATATTGAGAAAAATTGGATTCCACTGGCTTAAGATTAAAGTTTGCCATAAACGTCCCATACGCCCATTGCCATCAGCAAATGGGTATATAAACTCAAACTCATAATGAAATACTGAACTCTGAATTAGTGGATGCTCATTGCCTTCAGCCAACCACTGCAATAGCTCTCCCATTAAAGGGTGGACTTGATTTGCAGGCGGAGCCATATGCCCGACTCGATCCCCTGACATCACACCAACACCACCATGACGATACTGCCCAACCTCATCAATCAGTCCTGTCATCAATATTTGATGTGCTTTCAGCAAATGAGATTCTTGATCAGGATTCCAATCTTGAATTTCCTCATATGCTTTTAGTGCATTACGCACCTCTTGAACTTCTTTAGATGTAGCGATAATGGGCTTGCCATTCAGGATCGCTGTGATTTGCTCTGTACTCAAGGTATTATTCCCTTCAATTGCTAAAGCCCCTTGAATCGTTCGAATACGATTGGCTTTTCGCAATTTAAGGCTATCTTGGGTTGGGGTTAATGCAGTCAAACTGCCCTATTGATTCACTAATTTGTGCAATCAAGTGAATAATTTTAGAGGTGATCGTATAAGGCGGTTGATATTTCATGCCATTCCTAATTGATGTAAAAACAAAGCACAGTTGATTAAACTCTAAAATATTAATATTTCATAGCTTAGTGAGTGATATCTGCTATCAACATGTTTATCTTTTCTGAATCTGAAACAGTGAGCTAACTAATCGCTATTTCTTTTAAAATAAACCTATGTATTCTCGTTAAAATACGTAGGTTTCTTCATTACAGGACAGCATTATGTTTATTCATGCCGACTTCTCACAACCCGTCATCATCAAGCCAGAAGATTACCATTGGGTGAAATCTCCAGGAGGTGAAGTCGATAGAATGATGCTTGATCGTATTGGCGATGAGAAAGCACGTGCAACTAGTCTTGTGAAATACGCACCAGAATCTACCTTTCCTGAACATCAACATCCTTTGGGTGAAGAAGTCCTCATCTTGTCAGGCATTTTTACCGAGAATGCTGTAGATGATTATCCAGCAGGCTGGTATTTACGTAACCCCCATCATTCAACTCATCGGGTTTCCAGTAAAGCAGGTTGTTTAATCTTTGTGAAACTGATGCAAATGACTGAACATGAGGCAGAACCCACCCGAATTAATACCAATGATCCAACAAATTGGAAGCTTACCGAACATCGGATGATATGCCCGTTATTTCAATCGGAACATGAGCAGACCTATTTAGAAAAGCTAAAACCTGATCAAATTTTCGTAGAGAAATCAGAACAAGGGATTGAGTTACTAATTATCAAAGGTCAATTATTTTGTGGCGCTGAAATATATCTAGCAGGTTCATGGGTCCGTCTTCCCATCAATAGTGCTGCTAAATTTCAGGCTGGTCCATCAGGCGCAATGCTTTATGTCAAAACTGGTCATCTACAACATGCCATAGATGTATGGGTGAAATGAACAATAATGTATCTTCAAAATAAGGCTGTCTTGTGTCTAGAATACTGGAAGCCGTCCAGTTACCACTTTTATAATCAGTACAAAATGTAATGATATATCACTACATTTCTGATATTCCTTTTTTCATGTATTATCGACTAAGACAAATTGAAGGATAAGGTTATGTTTGAAACTATTGATAATTTAAAGAAAAAATTAGATCAACATCGCCCTCTCTCTCCGTCAATTGTCAAAAACTTACAAGAAGATCTTATTGTCCGTTGGACCTATCATTCGAATGCAATTGAAGGTAATACACTTACCCTACTAGAAACAAAAGTAGTACTGGAAGGTATTACTGTTGGTGGAAAGGCATTAAGAGAACACTTCGAAGCGATCAACCATAGAAATGCAATTTACTATGTTGAAGATATCATTCGGAAAGAGGAGCCTTTTTCTGAATGGCAAATTCGTAATATCCATCAGCTTATCTTAAAGAATATTGATGATGATAATGCTGGACGTTATCGTCAGCAAAATGTCCTGATATCCGGTGCTACGTCTACCCCGCCTGATTACACATTATTAAATGACAAGATGGCTCAACTGATCGATTGGTATAACAGCGACGCACATAAACTCCATCCAATTGAACGTGCAGCCAAAGTACATGCTGATTTTGTTGGCATTCATCCATTCATTGATGGCAATGGTCGCACATCACGTCTTTTAATGAACCTAGAATTACTTAAAGCTGGTTATCCACCTTGTGTGATTACTGTAGAAAATCGCTTAGCTTACTATGAAGCGCTTGATCAGTGGATGGCTTATGGGAAAACTGAAGCTTTTATTCAATTAGTTTCCGAGGCTGTATTAGAGGGTTTTAAACCGTATCAGGTGGTTTTAGGGATTTAAAATAAAAGATCAGCTTGTACGATATTATCAATTAGAACAATAAACTGTGGGTAATCCTATAGCTTGGACTGTTCCCAGTATCCTAGACATGAAGTAGCTTCATTTTGAAGCTATCTCAAATGCTTCTGGACTCATTCCATCGAGATGCGAATGACGCCTACCGATGGTAAAATATCTCGATATAATCAAACACATCCGCACGGGCCATTTCTCATGTTTTATAAATCCTCTTTTTAATTCTTTCCTTCTTTAAACTACTATAAAAGGATTCAGCAACAGCATTATCCCAACAGTTGCCTCTGCGACTCATACTCAGAACCAAATTATGCTTCTGACAGAATCTTTGCCAGTCTCCACTGCTGTATTGTGGGCCTTGAAGGTAGGCTCGATGATATAATAATTAAACTCTAGCCAATTTGGCTGACACAGAATTTTTGAACGCCCTCTCACATTTAACAATTCACTTATTCTCTACTTCCTCACTTGTATCGCAAATTGAATAACATGGCATTTACCACAATGTAATTTTCCCTCATGCCTTTCTTGTTCGCCCACATAAAAATGATGGAGATGGTCCTGCCCAAATACGTCCAGAATGGATCGAGGATCGTATAAATATTCGATATTTTTAGGCCCCCCGGTTTGGTAGTTGATCTGCTCCTTGGAATACAGCTCACCGATAAACCATCCACCGTTTAGCAAAGATTCTCTTATGCCTGCTAAAATCTGTTTTTGCGTTTGTGTATCGAAATGACCAAATACACAAATCACGTTTTGATAACGCTCGGACGGCCATTTCGCTGCTGTTAAATCCACATTTTTGAGTTCGAGCTTTATCCCTGTGGCTTCGGCCTTGCTAGACAGATGCTTCAAGGCAACATCGGAATAATCCCAGACTTCTGCCGAAAAAGAATAATTATGCTGTCTTGCCTGCTCAGCCAGGTACAGGATATTCCTTCCTTCTCCTTCAGCAATTGCCAGTGTTTTACCTTCTATCCGGATTTTTTCCGTAACCTCCTGGATAAACAGGTTTGCTGCTGTGCCGTACAGGTCCTGCGTCTGGGCATACAATTCATTCCAGTGCTGACTCATTTCATCCCTCCATTTACTTGACTATCCAATCAGCCGGAAAATTCTTTAAAGGCATCCAGTGCATTTGCGGCATACATCAATGAAGGTCCACCGCCCATATATACCGCAACGCCCAGAACTTCCTCCAGCTCCTGCAGGGTCATGCCCATTTTGACCAGGGTTCTGACATGAAAGCCGATACAACCATCACAACGTGATGCGACACCAATCGCCAAGGCAATCAGCTCCTTGGTTTTAGGATCAATCACACCATCACGCATTGCGGTCTGGGACAACTGATTGAAACTTTTCATTAAATCAGGTGAATCTTGAGTTAAGGTTCTTAAACTGCCTGAAATGTTCTGGGTTAATTCTTTGTATTTCATCACTGCTTCTCACATTCAACAATACGGTTGTTCACCTATTCAACGGCTTATTTTTCTACCGGATAGCCCTGCTCTAGCCAGGCCTGATAACCACCCTGAACTGACTTGACCTGGGTAAAACCCATGTTTTGTAAGGTATCGGTTGCCAATGCGGAACGTCCACCCGTACCACAGATCAAATAGATCGGCTGATCTTTAAGGTGTTCCAGTGCCTGCTGGGTATCGCAATGATGACTGGCTAAAGGATGCTGGTGAATTCTCATTTCCAAAACACCACGCGGATAATTCACCGCCCGGTCTATGGCTGCCGCCTGAAACTCATCCGGTTCCCGAACATCAATCAGAATGGTTTTATGGTTTTGCATCGCTTCAAACAGTTCAGCTACACTTACTTCCTGAATCTGGCTTTTCGCATTCAGAATCAATTGCTCTGCAGTTTTCATCATTTTCATTCTTCCTCGGCTATTAAAATTATATTTTGTATAAACGATGCTCAGGTCGATTAAAAGCGCTTGAGTTAAAGTTCCCAACCGGCTGTTTTAGCCCATGAGCGCTGAATAGATTAAATACATCGCCACCCCAACCACGGTAGTGGCAAATATTTTCTGTACCTTGTTACTGTCAATCCGCTGCATCAGACTGCGTCCAATTAACATCCCGACAATACAGGCCAGGACAAAGGTCAGCGTAACCGAAACAGGATATTGAAAGCCATCCAGCACGTGTGCAGAAATACTGACCCCACCAATCAGGAAAATAATCATCAGGGAAGTCGCAACGATACTGCGCATATCAAGGTCGGTGAATTTACGCAGGGCTGGAACAATGACAAAACCCCCACCCACGCCAAGCAGACCGGTTAATAAACCTGCCACAACACCAATACCTGCCAGGAAAGAGGCCGTTTTGACATTCCAGATCAGACGACCGGTCGATTGATTGACCTTGCACGGTGCATTGCCATGATCGGTCACTTTATTAAAGAAGATTCGATAAGCCACGATCAGCATGACCAGACTGAAAGCCAGCGTCAGCCAGACCGGAGAAACGATATCGGCCAGATGCACGCCATAACGCGCTGTAGGAATACTGATCAGTGCGATCCAGAGCGCAGCGCGATAACGCACAATACGCTTGAATAAACCCTCGAACGTTCCGACCAAGGCCGACAGCGTGACTGCCAACAAACCTACCGGTGCAGCCTGTGCCACAGTCCAACCCTGACTCGCCATCAGTGCCGGTACAGCCAGAATTCCGCCACCAGCACCGGTTAGACCCAGCAAGCCACCAATCGCCAATCCTTCCAGTATTAATGCCCACATCGCTCTCTCCCTTATCCACAAAAATGATTCAATAAAAGTTGAACTTTTTGTTGAATCACGACACAAGCTTATTTGAAGTAGTTAAGAGGAAGCTTGAGGTAAGAAACACCATTGGCTTCAGGCTCAGGAAACTGCCCTGCTTTCATATTGATCTGAATTGCCGGTAGAATCAGCTTAGGCATATTGAGTCCTGAATCCCGCTGGTTGCGCATCTGAGCAAATTCAGCTTTACTGATTCCCTGATGAATATGAATATTCTGTGTCTTTTGTGTCTGTATATCAGATTCACACACATAGGATTCACGTGTTTCAGGCAAATAGTCATGACATAAAAAGACCCGCGTATCTTCTGGCAACTGAAACAGGCTTTGTACCGAATCATAAAGCTGTTCTGCGCTGCCTCGCGGGAAGTCACAACGTGCTGTACCATAATCTGGCATAAACAGGGTATCACCCACAAAAACCGCATCACCAATCACATAACTCAGACAAGCAGGCGTATGTCCCGGTGTTGGAATGTTATAAGCCTTCAAGGTTCCGATTTGGAACGACTCATGATCTTTAAATAAATAATCAAAGAGCTGCTGAGCATTCCATTGTTTAATATCCAGATGATAAATCGCGCCAAAAGTTTCCTGAACAATACCAATTTTCTGGCTCATGGCGATCTTGCCACCTAACTCAGCTTTGAGATATTGTGCTGCAGTTAAATGGTCAGCATGGACATGGGTTTCGAGAATCCACTCGACCGTTAAACCCTGCTCTTTAATATAGGCAATAATTTTATCGGCATGAATAGTGGATGTACTTGCTGATGCCGGATCATAATCCAAAACGCTATCAATAATGGCGCAGGCTTTGGTCGCAGGATCACGTACAACATAACTGAAGGTATTGGTATCTTCGTGAAAAAAATCTTTTACTATAGGTAAGTTTGACATCGTTAAGCTCCTGACCATTTACGGTGAATCCATACACCCACCAGCATTGCTACAATAAAATAGAGCACTTGATAGTGGCCCAAACCGATCAAGGTGAAACTTGGTGCCGGACAGATGCCTGCAATGCCCCAACCTGCACCAAATAAAACCGCACCCGTGATCAGTTTTTTATCTATCTGATTATTTTTAGGTAAATCAATAGGTTCATTAAATACTGTTTTTGGTTGCGCCGTACGTAATGCTTTCTGGAAGGGAATAAAGGCCACCGCAATCGCGCCCATCATGACAAAGGCCAGACTGGCATCCCAGTCGCCAAACAGATCCAGGAAATCGAGTACTTTTTCCGGATTGGACATGCCCGATACCATCAATCCCACAGAGAACAGCGCACCAAATAAAAAGGCAAACACATTTTTCATTTTAGAATGCTCCTGTGATATGACGGATAATATAAACAGCGACAAAACCTGCAAACATGAAAGTCATGGTCGCGATGATAGAACGCTTAGACAGGCGACTGATGCCACAAATTCCGTGACCACTGGTACAGCCCGAACCCAGACGTGTCCCAAAGCCCACCAGCAGACCTGCCACAATCATCATCAGTGGGCTAGCATTCAATTCGATTTCAGGTTGTACAAACAGACCATAAATAAACGGTGTGAGGACTAAGCCTAATAAAAACCAGATTGCAGGTGTTTTAAACATGGTTTTTGAGTTTAAGACTTGCCCAATCAAACCACTGATCCCTGCAATACGGCCATTGACGTAAAGATAGCCAACTACAGAAAGCCCGAGCATTAAGCCGCCAATAAATGCGATGAGGAAGTCATGCATGATGAATTAATCCCTATACAATATACTTTTTTATATTATATAATAAAAAATATTAATCAAGCAGTTTTATGGTAAATTATGTAAACTGCACGGGCTACATCAAAAGTTGTGAGGACATTTATGGATATGATTGCTGAAAATGCCAAAATTGATTTTTCTCAAGTCGATTTCGTCAGCCAATGCCTAAAAGTTTTAGCCAATCCTGATCGTCTGAAAATCTTATGTGTTCTGGTCGACGGGGAAATGAATGTTCAGGAAATTGAAGAATCCACTGACATTCATCAACCTACACTTTCACAACAACTGACTGTGCTACGTAAGGCCGACATGGTCAGCACCCGACGTGAGGGTAAACAGATTTTCTATCGTCTGAGTGATCCCAAGGTCTTGAGCCTGATGCAAAAACTGTACGAACTGTATTGCGCCTAGCCCTCCTCTTAATGCAACCAAAAAGAATAACCTTCAATAAATTCCGGCGATCGCAGTGATGCCATCCCCCGTCGATATTGCAGGATCGAGGCGATATTGACCAACAAACCGAATACAATCACCATAATTCCCATCCACTGTGCATAGGCTATTTTTTATGCATAATGTTCATGATCGACCAGTTGTACTAACAGGTTGGATTTTTCAATCACAAAACCCAATGCAATTAATGCCAGACCACTCCGGTTCCATGCCAGAGCGGTTCATTCCAAAGCAAACAATACCCGTGGATGATCCAAAGTGGACATATCTCATCCGATCTTATTGTTCAAAAATTTCTTTGACGTCCATCGCCAGGCCTTGAGTAGATTTAAATTCACCCTGGTTATTTTTCCAGGCCATCGACGGTGTGGAGAAAAAGCCGTATTTCCCCATTAGGGCCTGGTTGGCATCAATTTTTGCAGCAATTTCTGCAGGAATCTTTGCCATTTTCTTGAGCTGCTTTTTGCCTTTATTCTTGTTTATATCATTAAAAACTGCTGCTGGATTTTTCGACATTAACAATGTTGCCACCTGACCACGGCTTTCTTCACGGATCACACCGACCTGAATATGACGCAGCTGTACCTTGCCTGATTCGACCCAAGGCCGAGCCGCCTGCCAGAATTTATAGCAATATGGACAATTCGGATCGGAAAAGACATAAACCACTCGTGGTGCATCCGGCTTGCCATCCTGAATCCAGGTCGATTTTTCCAGGGTTTTCCAGACATCATCCAATACCGCTTTTTTCATATGCTTTTCAATCTGCTCATTGGACAGGCTTTTCCCTTGCGCATCAAACAGTTCGCCCTTGATATAATATTTGTCATCGTTGGAGATAAATACTGTATTGGAGTACTGGTCTTCATGCCCCACCCAACCGGTCATTCCTTGCGGTGCCGGAATCTGTTTTACAAACACAAAACCCTGTTTTTCAATATTCTGTTTAATATTCGCCTGCGTGTGCATGCTCATGATCAGGAACATGCCTGCACCCAGTACCCGGTAAATTCTGTTCATACTAAGTTCTTCCGTTTTTTTAAGGTTGATCTGAAATTCTGTTTAAATATTGCTGCAACATGGCCGGACTGAGTTCCCCCATATGCCGCTCGACCAGCTGGCCTTGAGCATTAAAAAACAGCGTCGTTGGCAGGCCAAAACTATTCAGCTGCTGTGGCAGTTCACCATATGGGTCCAGCAGGACATGTTTAAATTGAAACTGATGTTTTCTTAAATAGGCATTTACGGTGGCTACCTCCTCACCCTGATTCAGCATGACAAAATTCACTTGAGGATGCTGCTTGGCTGCTTTGGCCAATACCGGCATTTCGCGATGACACGGCGGACACCAGCTCGCCCACAAATTAATTACCGTGGGCTGGCCAATGAATTGGCTGAGTGGAATCTTATCTGTACCCAGACGTTCCTGTTCTAGTCCAGCAAAGGCTAGATCAGGAAACGCTGCTTCAGTTTTTAGACTGGATTTGAACGCGAGCCCAAGCCCGATCCAAAGTATAAAGATGATCAACAAGATGGCTTTGAATCGGATCTGCAACTGTCTGTTGCGAATGAGATACCACAAAGCACCAATCAGCACCCCTCCCCATAAATGAAAACCCTTATCCTGGATTTTCAGTATGTCGATGGGTGCTGCAAAATACAGCTCGGCATTGAGCAGGACGAAAACAAGACGTGCACCCAGCATCCCCAGCAAAAAACTGCTCCAGAGTACATCCTGACTTTGTCCAAGCTGCTGTTTAGACCATGAATACTTTCTGGCTAATCCAAACAGGACGGCAGATAACAGCATCAAGCCAGTAGCAACAATTATGAGTGTCCAGGGCAACATCAAAGGTCCCAGATGCAATGCATCACTGGAAATCATCATGGTTGTTCCCCTTGCAGTTGCTGCAATTTACCGAGCAAATGTGTCGCGCTAAAGCTTCCGGTTAAACGCAACTCGCGCTGTTCCTGATGCGCTGCATTTAGAAATATGAAGGTGGGTGGTCCGAGGATTTGCCATTCTTTTAGCAGCTCATCCTGACTTGGATGATAGTGGGTCAGGTCTAATTTGATACGAACCACATTTTGTAAAGCTGTCTGGACATCACTACGTGGAATCACTTCCTTTTCGATCGGTTGACAGGCCACACACCAGTCTGCATAGACATCAATTACAACCGGCTGTGCAGGATGTTTGGCTAAAACCTGTTGCAATTCTGCGGCTGTACTGACTCTCTGCCATTCAAGCCGTGATTCTACATGGGCCACCTGTACCTGACTCCAGACATGATAGAGCTGCATGCCTCCTGCATAGACCAGTAAACCACTGAGCAGCATCAGGCCTATTTTCGCTACAGACCGATGCACATGAGGCAGCATCTTGAACAAGAAGTAGCCTGAACAGGTGATCAGTACCACACCCAAAAGGCTCAGGTATAAAATGCCGGGCAATAGTGGACGGGCGAAATACAAGGCCAGCGCCAGCATGACAAAGCCAAAACTAAACTTCAGGCGATCCATCCATATGCCAGGTTTGGGTAAAAGATGGGACCCAAATACGGCAGCAATAAATAGCGGCAAGCCCAGCCCAAGGCCTAAGACAAACAGATAACTGGCGCCCAGCATCGGTTGATTAAGCTGAGACACATAGATTAAGGCACCGGCCAACGGTGCACTCATACATGGCCCGACAATCAGTGCGGCGATCACGCCCATGAGACCAGCACCAATCAGCGTGCCACCCTTCTGCTTTTGCTGCCATTGATCCAGACGCTGTAACATGCCTTGGGGTAAGGACAGCTGAAATGCTCCAAACAGATTAAGTGCGAACAAAATAAACAGAATGCTGAAAATACTGATGAATACCGGACTTTGAAACCAGCGCTGAAAACTGTAACCGAGCTGTGCCACAGCAAGTCCCATGACCGCATAGACCAGTGCCATACCCAAAACAAAGACCAGCGCAATCAGCGCAGCACGGTAGCCTCGGTGCTGCTGGACCAGAATTCCTGTTAAAATTGGAATTAAAGGTAAAGAACATGGTAAAAATGCCAGCAGAATGCCAAGCCCGAGAAAAATCAGGGCATTAATCAACAGACCTTGTTCCGACAGCAAACTTAAAAAATACTGGTCATTGTTCCACTGGCTATTCATGCCTGCTGACGAAGTTTGATTTTTAGGCTCTGCAATGAGTGAGTCGTTTTTCTCTGTTAATTCCATCTCAGGCTGAACGACAGGTTCGGAAACTGCAGTAACTTGCATTTCCTCTACCTTTTCTTCGGTCAGTGCTTGATCTGTACTTGGAGTTTGCTCTATAGCTTGGAGCTCATCTTTCTGAGCGGTCAGAATCTGTTCGTTTACTTCTGGCTGTGTAGTGCTGGCCAGCAGCTTTTGAGGCTTGCTCAAGTTTTGCGCTGAAAATAAACCATCTGCATCAGTTGTTACTGTGGTGCGTTGCACCGGATAACATAAACCGCTTTCTGCACAGCCCTGCCACTGCACCACAAACTGCTGGTTGGGCTGGACATTCAGATTGGTTTTGACTTGCCCATAATGCACCTGGGTCAAACCGAAATTGGGGTCATCTTTGTCTTCGGGTTTGGGCAATGCCAACTTGACTGGGGTCTGCTGATGAGACACTTTAAGCTGGTCATGATACAGATAATAACCCTCTGCGATTTTCCAGCTAAGCTCTGCCTGAGTCTGGCTTGTAGAAACCACCTGAAACTGAAAAGCCTGATCCGGTGGTAAAAAATCTGCATGTGCAGCTCCCGTCATGATTCCACCGCCGATCACGGCACCCAATATCCACTTCAACATCCAGCTGATCTCCTCCTGTTAGGACTGCATTATTGAAAAACTAAAATTAAGGCAACATTAACAGCCCAAATCATTTATAAAATAATGGTAGTTTGATCAGGATGTTCTATGTTTATTGTATTGGTTGAGGATGATCCCTATATCGCACAGAGCATTTGTGCTGCTCTGAACTATCTGAATATTTCAGTGGAGCATGTCAGTCACGCACGTGCTGCGGATTATTTTATCCGGCATAGTGCAGTCGATTTATGTTTACTGGATTTAGGCCTGCCGGATCAGGATGGCCTGGATTTGCTGCACAGCTGGCGACGCGACCAGATTGATCTCCCGGTACTGGTATTGACGGCACGGCTGCGGACCGATCAGTGTGTTCAGGCCCTGAATGCCGGTGCCGACGACTACCTGACCAAACCTTTTGAATTGGAGGAACTGATTGCTCGGATTCATGCTCTCACCCGTCGCCACCGTGGCTTTGCCTCGAATACACTGCAATTTGATGAACTGGTTCTGAACCGGGATACCCAGACTGTGACCTATCAAGACCAGGCTGTGAATTTATCTCGCCGTGAATTCAGCCTGCTGGAAACCCTGATGAGCCACCCCAACCAGATCCTGAAAAATGAACAGCTTATTGACAAGCTCTATGGCTTCCAGGACTCTATCGAGAGCAATGCCCTGAATGTACACATTTATCACCTAAGACAAAAACTGCATCCAGACTTGATTCAGACCATTCGTGGTGTGGGATATATTTTCAAACCGTTTGAGCAACGTCATGTTTAGTCACAGCTTGAAATGGCGTTTGGTCATGAGTCTTTTGGCCGTGTTTATTGTGTTGTGGAGTGCGGTATTTTCATGGCTGTATATTGACCTGAAACAACGCTTACAAGACACGCTGGATCAACGCTTATCGGCATCTGCGCAAATGGTTGCCCGGCTGATTCAGCAGTTACCGCTGGATAGTCTGGGGGATGCAACCTTATCAAAATTAGCCAAGAATGATGAGGTAAACCAGTTAATTGCCTGTGAAGTCTCTCTTTTTAGCTCTGACGTCTCGGTAGGCAATCAGATCATTGCCAAAACACGCGGTGCCCCAAAAAATTTAAGCCAACGACCAGAAGGATTCAGCACCTGGCAGCAGGGTGATACGGAATGGCGCAGTTATGTCCTGCGTCGTGGCGATATTCAGGTGGTGGCGGCAGAACGCATGTTCTTGAGGGATACCCTACTACAGCAGATTCTGCAGGCCGTACTGGTTCCCTTAGTCTTCTCACTGCTGATCTGTATTGCCTTGATCATCTTTATTATCCGCAGACAGTTCCGGTCTTTGGATCAGCTCAGTCAATACCTGAACCAGAAAAACCTTAACTATTCAGAGGCGGCAGATTTTTTAATGCAGCTCAAGCCTGCAAGCATTCCCCAGGAAGTACAGCCTTTTGTCAACAATTCCACGCAGTTGATTCAGAAAATTAATGACAGTCTGCAACAGGAGAAAGCCTTTAGTGCCTATGCTGCACATGAATTACGCAGTCCCCTGACCGCAATTAAAACTCATGTACAACTGGCCCAGCTGATTAGTCAACAGCAGAATCTGCCTGAATCCATTCAGCACAATTTGCAGCAGGCCAATGAGAGTATCCGGCGTTATACGCTGTTACTCGAGCAGCTTTTATTACTGACCCAATCGGAAAACAGTATCCAGGAAATGACTGAGACTATCTGGCTTCGCCCCACACTTGAGAAGGTCCTTGCAGACTTAAGTACACGCTATCCAGAAATGAATGAAAAAATACAGGTGAACTGGAGCCTGGGTGAAATTCAGCTACCTGAATTTGTGCTGTATACCGTACTGAAAAATCTGCTTGAAAATGCACTGCTGCATGCACAGGCTGCCCATATCTGGATTTCCATGCAGTCTGGTTGCCTGGTGATTGAAGATGATGGACAACAACTTACAGCACAGGATATCCAACATTTAGGACAGCGCTTCTGGCGAAAATCGGCTCAGCAGCATGGCCATGGTTTAGGACTGGCATTAGTTAAAAGCTTGCTAGGCAATTATCAATACCATCTTGGATTTCAGCAGCGTGATCCTGTAGGACTGATCGTTAGCATTCAGGAAGATACTTCAAAAGCGTCACGAGAATTTAAAAAATAACCCTTTGTTTTTAAAAACCTTTTTAATATTGAAAAATCTTGTACTCATTTTTTCTCCAAATTAGATTTAGTGGATTAAATCTCAAAAAATATTTTGTTAAAATTACAGGGGGTTATAATTTATCGATTTGCAAGTTTGTTCTTATATCATGCTAGAATTTCGTTATCTTAAAGAAGACACCCCCCCTCTATTTAGAGCTGAATAGCCACCACTCTCCTAGACAAATATCGTAGATTCTTTTTGCATAGGAGAGAACATTATGAGTGGACAACGCTATACCCCAGAATCTAAAAATGAAGCGGTTTAATTAATTTTCTTGAAAAGATGGAGATGGTGGAAGTCGAATTATTTAAAATAATCCACAATATTCAATATCTTATTTTTTATACTTTATTTCTAAATTACCCATATTAACCCCATCCTAAAACTTTTTGTTAGGCTTTGGAATAAATCATTGTTTATTCAAATCTAAGTTATATATTCCGGAAATTAAATTGAATCTTAAGCCAAGTTTTTGGCATTTAATTATCCACATGCCAATCCAATAAGCTTAGCTGAGTATGACTGCTCAAACTTAACAATGTTTCTGTGGTGAAGCTCACGCTCCAGAACCGCCTCGATCTTATGCAAATCCAGCAACGTTTCTCTATTGTTGCTGCTTGCTTTAAAAATAGCATCTATTTGCTTTTCTAAATGAGGCAAGCGATTACCATCACCATCAACAGCCAGCTTCATGATTGAATGGACATTATGCCCTTTATCATTGGCAGCCCGTACTTCCCAAATAGAAACTGATTCACCATGATTCAGCTCACTTGAGTAAAAGCCCAAGTACTCAGGATCAAAATTCCGGTATTTTTCGAGCTGTTCTGAAATAACCGGATGATCCAAACCAATAAGATGCAGCTTTTCTGACTTAGTCGCCTCTTCACGATCCGTGGTAAACAGAATCTGATCAAGACCATCTTTCACCAAGGCAAATTGTTTTTGTCCTCGAACCTCAATGGTCTCCCCTTCGTATGGCAATGCTTTCTGCATAAATTGGATCAGGTCATCTATAGAATCTTTATTATCGGATAATGGTGCGTAGTCAGCCAAACTAAAGCTTTCCAAATCCTGAAACAGCTCAAATACCGCATCTTTTGCATGTTTTGCATTATCCATGGCGGCCTCAAGTTCCAGACGAGTACGCTTCAGTTCAGGATCTTGAAGTGCCTGCGAGTAAAGCTGCTGATAGTTCACCTGCTCTGATAGCTGACCGAGAATCTGAGATCGAAGGTCTTCTTCTATCTGACCTTTCTCATCCACTTTACCAAGTGCTTTGGCAATTTCTTCTAGTTTTTCATCTAGAAGCAGGAAGATGCGACCTTCAATAGTGTCACCCAGTACCAGATTATAAACCTGGGCGGTGTCTCTCTGACCATAACGGTGAATACGCCCGATCCGCTGTTCCATATCCATTGGATTCCATGGCAAATCGAAGTTAAATAACACTCTGGCATGTTGTAGGTTAATACCTTCCCTGCCTGCTGCGGTACAAATCATGATCCTTGGGCCATTCGCTTGTTTAAAGCGTCTTTCAGCAGCAAGCTTACTGCCATGATCACCACCTTTTAAAACAACTACACCTTGCCCTGGATAAGCCTTTTCAATCTGCTCGCCCAGCATTTCTACAGTGCCCAGATATGTGGCGAAAATTACGATACGCTCTTCCGGATTTTGCTGCCAAAGTACACCTAAAGCACCAATAAGCTTATCTACTTTAGTTTCTCGTGTGGCAGGGAATAAGCTTAGTAACTCTTTAATGCGGGATCGTTCTTCTGGCAGCGCATATGCAACAGCTTCCATCGCAGCATTTTCAGCGGCAGCGGTCTCAAGCTCGTCAGCAAAGGTATCGGATGCTGTGGCTAACTGCTCTTCATTAATTTTTTTGATGAGACGACGCTTGATGTCATTCAGAATTCGGTCAATCTCAAGTTCTGAAAGCCGATCATGGCCTAAATCAAACTCAATGCGGATTTGCTCTTTGGCCTCATTAAATGCAAAGTCTCTAGCGTCGATATCTAGATTTTCATCATGCATTAAGCCTTCATGTACAGTTAATGCTAAAAGTCGTCGTCTGAGAGTCCGATGCACTGCTGCAAAACTAGATGCTGCGATTTTCTGGAAAATCGTCATTACAAAACCTAGTGCCGTACCTTTGCCACCTTGCTTCTTCGCCAACGCAAAGCCATCACGCAAGTATTCATTCAAAGCATTATAAAAGTCACGCTCTTTGTCAGACATGGAAAAAGCTTCTGTATGCACCCAACGCCGAGCAAATAAGGTAGAGCCATCCGCTTTACAGGCATCGGCCTTAGTACGTCGAAAAATGATTGGATTCAGGCGATGACGCTCTTCTACCATCTCAGTTTCACTGGAAAACAGGGTAGGATCAAGTAGGTCGATCAGTTTCCAAAACCGAAAGTGGTCACCTTGGTGTGGTGTAGCAGAGAGTAAAATCATGTCTCTACTGTGGTCACGCAACGCCTCAGCAAGCTTATAATTCTGAGTCTTTCGCGTTTTACCGCCTTGCTTATAGGCTGTACAGTGATGGGCCTCGTCAAAGACGATTAAATCCCATCGAGGTGCTTCGAGTATCTTTTTGATTCTGGCAGGTCGTTTTAAAGTATCAATACTGGCGATCAATAAGTTGTGTTTAGCAAATGCATTGCTATGTCGGTCACTAACATCACCTTCACGACCAAATACTTCAAAATTCAGGTTAAATACTTCATTTAATTCACGGTGCCAATTGTTTACTAGACCAGCAGGTACCACCATTAGTGCCCTGTTCAATTCTCCACGGCTGGCCAATTCTCTCAATACCAAAGCAGTTTCAATGGTTTTACCCAATCCCACTTCGTCTGCGATCAGAAAACGCCGTGGACTCGCACAGGCAATACGATGAGTTAATACCACCTGGTGAGGCAGCAAATCAATCTTGGCTGAGGTCAGTGAGCTTGCAGAATCCTGAAGTGGTAATTCGTGTGCTTTCCAAGAAAGCCACGCCTTTGTGACACTGTCAAGGCAACTACCAATATTTGCCACCACACGCTCATTATGGCTAAGTGCAGCCACCAAAGTGCTGACAGGTACTTGCCGTTCACCTTGAGGAAAGAACACACGAGCGTAACCGCCAGCAGAGGAGATAACAACACCTTGACCGAATTCATAATGGCTGACGCGTTCACCAGGTTGAAAATTCATGTTTACTCCTGTTAGCTAATCCGCTCAAGGTATAAACCCAGCCATTCGTTATTCCTGCTACTAGAAGCAGATTCAATTCGACGTACATCCTTCTGTGCACCATTCCAGATACATTGCCCTAGTGGGAATACCTGAGCATCATATTTACCGGCTAGATACCAGTGGTAGGTACTGGTTGTAACCTCTTCCTTCCAACGACCTTGATCAGGCATCCAGAAAATCAATGCAGCATCGGCATGGTTCTGGAAGTCATAAATCATTTCATAAATCTCAGATTCCAACCATTCAAGTGCATCTTCCGGCGATAAAGCATCCACAGCCACATCCAGCCCTGCAACATACAAGCCATCATCATTCAGCAGGGGCATATCATCTGGCCAACCTGCTTCATAAAAGCCAATAAATTGGCGCAAGCTTATAACCTGGCTGGCTGCATTCAGCTCAGCCAGAGTTTTGCCGCACCACAGCACAGAGATCCCACGTCGTTTCCATTTTTCGTCGGTCAGCACACCACTCATACTTCACCTTCCATATCAAACAAGGATATCTGCTGCTGTACTACAGACTGATGCTCCGCCTCCCAGCGGGTATAAAGTTGACGTGCTGTTATTGTAGCCGTACGCATAGTACCGTCTGCACCATTATGTACAAGCCAATCCAACAAATGTCCTAATGCTGGGTGAGGCTTAAAGTTTTCATTTAGAATTTTCTTCGTGTTAATGCCACTTTCTGGATAGCAGGCACCAACCAACAACATAGCTTGATCAAAATCTCGGCTTAAATTTCGTTTATTGATCATACGCTCTTGAGCAAATTCAAGAGGAGAACGCCAGTGAAAAGCTTTAGGGCGGGTTGTTTCAGTCGCCCATCCAAAAGCGATAAACGTTGATGGTGCTATACCACTACCTCGAAGAAATTTTTGCATCTGATCCCGTTCCACTGATGCTTGACGAGAAAAGATACGTAAAAATTGCCGGGTATTTGGTTCACATACAACGGGTGTACCACCCGATTCTGATTCCGATTGATCATCAAGAATTTGGTTAATACCTACCAAGGCCTCATTAACAGTAAACTCGCGTCCTTCTTCAACATAGACTTGACCATAGTGTCGCGAAAAATATTCAAGTGCTTTACCTCGCTTAATTACTTGAATATCTGCTATTGGCAATCCACCAGTTTGATGATGTTCTAATAAATCTTGAAGTTGTTTTACATCTGCTAAGATTTTTCGACGCAACCGCGCCCAACTTATTTTACTAGGAGCTTCTGTACGCTTACGGCATACATGGATAATGTCGTATTCAATCGTCTTGGAACCAAACTCACCTTTACCCTTAGTTTCATCGCTGCGGATCGGATAAGTTGCTTCAAGATAATATCCTGCATCGAATAAGCTTTCTAACACATCCACCCAAGGCTCATCCTCGCTGTGGTGGAAGGTAAAGGCTAAGATACCACCTGGTTTAAGCAAACGATTTGCTTCACGCCAACATTCGGTTAGCAGGCGTTTGTAAAAGGCATCAGGGTCATCAGGATGACGTGCCTTGTTCGACACTGCCTCCAGTGTTTTTGGGGTATATTCTCCAGCATAGATCTCCGGATACTTATCCTTCAGCAACAGACGTAGCCAAACGTAAAAGAAATCTGCCAATTCAGCATAATGCAGCAGGCCACCAAAAGGAGGATCAGTAATCACCAAATCGTAAGACTGATCAGCGTATTGCTTTAACTCAGTAGATGAGCCGCAAGTAACCAAAGTACCTGGCAGCACAGGGTCGTTTGGCATGGTTTTGGAGCTTTTCCCGCTGACCAATTTACCAATGTCGTCGGACATGTTGCTCAGCATCTCGTTCGAGACGGTTTCCCATGGCTGCTTGCACCACTCTAGACCTTTCAGAGTATTTGCCCGGCAGGATGACCAATTTCCTCTCCCCAAATCAGCAAATACTGAGTTTTCAATTACTGTCGATTTGGGATGGTAATTATTGTTACTAAACATCGGCTCAGGTGTATCGCGCTGAGGATTCCAGAAGCAAAACATATTTTGATTACGTAGATATTGCTGAAAAGCGCCTAGTACAATTTCTTTGCTTGTGTCACTAAAACCATATGAAGTATCGATAGCTTTTAAAATTTGTGCATGGATTAAAAGCTGTAATGGATTAAACATGGTATTCCAGTGAGTGAAACCATGATTAGGTACACCACCTTGTAGGTGATGTGTCATAAACCCATAGGGCAATTCTGACTCCGGCCAATAGCCGTATAAATCTGAGTGTTTCCTCTTTTCCCATTCTGATACTGCCAAATTTTGTCGTTTAGCTGCATTGGTATCGGCTGGAGCAAAGTAACGACCATTATAGGGAGCACCCATTGCATTTCGTCTAGGCGAATAACATTGCAATACGTAAGCGGCCATAGGACCTGTCTGACCAGAAGCTCTGATGCTATCGAGTACGTCCTGCTGGCGACCACAAGTGTTTTCCTGGCAGGTAAAAGTAGACTTCTTAGGAATCGTTCCTTGTTGAGTATTTATTAAGACACCTGAATCAGGGCAGGTAATTTCATCCGGTAGCTTGCCTCGTACTTCAATCAGCTTCAGAGTATTTGTTCTGTGCAAATTCCAACGCTGCGTTGCTCCCACCTCACTAATAGATGTTCCACCAAAGATACCTTGTTCATCAGTCTGTGATGAGCCTTTCAGCCAATCAGGATGAACCAATAAAGTCAGATCAATTTTTTTATTCTTGCTCATCCTCTTCGGTAAGTTTAAGGATTCACCATTTTGTGCTGCCACTGCATCACGATACTGATGTTGGCAATGAGGACACTGGTAGTTACCGGTGTTATCCATAATGGTATATGGGGCTTCTGAATCACTTACTACAAGCGGCACATCCGGAGCCATACGAGCTTCATGCCGCTCAATGTCAAAGCTCTTAGTGCAATGCTGGCATTCAATACCTTCCCAGCTTTTAACAGACAACGATTTCACCGCTACAACAGGGGATGTCATAAGTGGTGTGCGATGGCCACATCCAGGAGCTGCGCAAGGGCCATGCTTCGCCCAGAAGGTGTAAATTACCTCTGGGCCTTCGTACTTATAGTCTTTACGTTCTTCCGGCATTAGAGCAAGCGGATCAAAATCATCACCCATAACTTTTCCTGTCGAGCGTTGTGTCCATTTACCTTTTTCGCCGTTGGGACCTTCGCAAGCATAAAATGGCATGATCTGCGGCTTAACTTCTCGCTCAATGTGATCAAATAGCTTGTTGACCTCATCTAGATCTACATCAGCTAATTCATTCTTCACAACCAACCAGGCTACCGGGTTCAAATCATTACCCGTCATCTGCATACCTAGACGCGCACCTTCCACCAGAGTAGTACCGCCACCCATAAAGATGTCAGCTACTTTGAGTTTCCTAAACGCTTCGTTATTTTGGTGATTAGCATAGTAGTTATCCCATACCAATTTTGCAGCTTCAGATGGATCATCTGGTGCTTTGGTTGCTGCAGCAATCAACATAGAGCGGAATACACTTGATCGACGACGTGCCCACCACTTGCTCATTTGATAAATAGGCTTCCCTGCATTCCCTTCAATTTGTGCAATCTGATTGATCGGCAAAATAGGAAAATCAACCTCAAGACAGGTTAATGAGCGATTAGGGTCAGAAAAGTCGACAGACTCTAGATAAGCTTTTTTACCCGCGCCGACAGCTTCAGCTACCAGAACTTCAGTCAGTTGGGCTTTTGTTTTAAATGCCATAAAAATTTTATCCAATGAGCAATATGTGCTCACAATTAGCTGTTGGGTTTCGATAGTTCAATGAAAGGTACGGCCACTTCTAACAGACTCAAGCCACCATGGGCTAAACTTGGGTAACCGCCCTGGCTACGCCATTTCTTCCGACCTAGAACGATATTCCAATTGCCATGTTGTGTCGTCAGCACCTGCGACAGAGGTGGTACCCAATGCTGCTCAGTTTCTGCGTCTTTTACTTCATTATTACGACCTGATTTGAACTGATTTTTCAAATAAGTTTTCTGGTCTTCCGGGTATACATCGGGAAACAATGCAGGATTTGAATATCCATGGTCTGCTGTAATTACTAAGCGACGACCAGTAGCCAGTTTATCTACAAAAGTCCAGAACTCATCACCGGTTAACACCTCGGCGGCTTCTTTCGCCAATACCCTATAACCTGCACCTTGTTCAGCAAGGTGATGCATACGATCATCCGGCCAGTGATGCCAGAAAATAATATTCGGGTCCGCTTTTATCAATGTCGCACAATCAACCCAGGGCAGATCTGTAGATTCGGTAAAAGCATTCACAAAATCTGCACTTTGACCTTGATTGTTCTGCAATTTGGTACGTTGACCAAAGCCTAGTGCTCGTGCAAATGGTGTGGTATCACCTGGCAGTTCCGAGGCTGTTGTACATGCGCCATGAATGGTATATCCACGTTGCTGTGCTCCTTCCAGTATCCAAGGTGCTTCACGAAGTGACAGTGCATCAAGTATCAGGATAGCTTTCGGTGTTGTTTGGCGTTGCCAGAACGCTTTCAGTGCATCCACAGTTCTTGGGGAAGCATTCTCGAAACTCGACCACAAATCCCAAGCACTACCAGCCAATACATCATCTAGAGGTTTAATGGCTCTGTCTCGTTCGGTCGTTTTTGCATCTGCCAGATCTTTTCGGATTGGCTCAGCAAACAAGGACCAAAGGGCAGAAAAGATTTTCGGCCATGCTTCCTGTGCAGGTAGTCTGTGTATATCAGCGATCAGTGACTTATCCATATGCGTTTGCCTATTACTTATTGTTCTTTATCCAAATCCAGAGAGTAGGTAACCCCATCTGGTAGATTCTTCAGTAGATGCTCTAACTGTGCTCCAGTGAGCTGTGAAGTGGATAATTTAACTTCTTTGACCTTACTAAATTTATTAATACCCCACTGCTCAAGCTTGCCGAGTAGACTCAGAGTAGAAGTGTTCTGAGCGCTGTGGTGGGCAACAGAACCAGCTGAACTACCGAAAAGTGAACTAGGGTTTGGGGTATTTGAAGGCATTGGACCACCATTGCCCGGTAGGGGCTCATTACCACCTCCGGTTAAATCTCCCAATTCTTCTGGTACAGGCTGCACTGGAACAGAGCCACCCGAACCGACAGATCCTCCCGGCAAATGTAAGGTGGTTTCTTCTAGATCTTTACCGCTACCTAGCTTGCCACGCACCCTATACCAAGCGTCTTCTACGCTTTCTGACGGCTTTTTCTCATAAAGACTACCCTTAGCATTGATAGCGATCTTGCCTTCGGCACAGGCTCGGCCGATGCGCTCTTTAATAGCTGTTTCACCTAGCCATGGAATGCTTTCGGCCCCTTTAGAGGCAGGTTCTTTCAATTGTTCGATAAGGTCTGCCACACTACGGCTCTTTGTAGCAGCATTAAGCAGCATGCTATCAAATTCCTCTGGAATGAACAGCTCATTACGGATTTTCTCATCCAGCTTTTCAAGGATCTGCAGCCCTTCAGCACCGTGTTGCGAGATCTCAAATTCACATTGCGCCGGATCGGCGAAATTCCATACCACTAACACAGCAAAACGATCAAAGCGGGACTGCAACTGTTCACGTAGTTCTTTTTGATATTTGAGGTGTAACTGCACGTATTCACGCTCGGAATTTTTCCAATCGCTTGCTAAATAGACTGCTCTGGCCAATATGAGCAATGACTTATCATAGAAGATGTCAGCAGTACCTACGCGTGGCAGTAGAAAACGTACTGTGTTTCGTGCCTTTGTAACATGAGTTTTCAGCCATTCACCCAACTCTTTGTTATCAAGCGAAGCCTTGGGCATTACAACCACCGGAATACGGTTATCCCAATATTGAGGGTGGTCTTTCTCTTCAACATCAGACCAAGGTGCAGTTTGCCATTGTTTCTTTAATACGATAGTTCGGTAAATATTCGACTGGTTACCATCACCTACTAACGCATAACGAATTTCTTTTGCAAGATGTTCTACATCCTGATCGTTCTGGAAGAGCTTGTCATTCTTGGCGTGAGCCAATAGCTTAGCCTGCGGATTCACTTCATTCTTGAATACTAGTCGGTTAGCCTGGCGGTGAATGTTAAAGCTATTATCTTCAATAATGGCAAGCTCTGCTGCAAACAAGTTGTCATCTATCGCTTTTCGCTCAGTGATATCCAACTGTAATTCTGATGGCTCAGCGCCGGCATGGTTCTCTAATGACATCGAGCGAAGCCATAACGCTGACAGGATAGCCTCAAGGTGTGGTACCTGAGCAGCAGGCACGCCATTTTTTACAGCCTCAAGGTTACGGAGCGCATTCTCACGCAAATCCCGATGCAACTGGCTTGCAACAGAATCCAGTAACGAAGTAACACCTGATTTTTCGCTAGTTAAGCTGAAATGCGCTGGAGTAAGGATTGCAGTGTCATCACCAGATGCTTTAAATACGTCTACCAAAATACGCAAAAGGTCCCTTGTTTCTTGCGTCTCAGTTGCAATCAATACTTGATCATCCAGCAACTGGAGAAGACGCGGTGAATAGGGCCAAGCTTCTATAAACTGCCGTCGATGCTTCTCATGCTCAGAGCCCGAAATGTGACTCAGACGTAAAAATTCGTCCACATGGGTTTGAATCAGTACTGCGATATCGGACTCTGGAATATTCATCCTGTTTTCGAAAATTCGATAGAGTAAAAGACGCTGTCTGTCACGCTTGGCTTCCGGTCCTTTGAAGTCAATCCGTACCGGATTAACACGAAACAACTGTTGTGCCGCATCAGAGTTTCCTTCGCGTACCGACACCACAAGTGTTAGAAGCTCAGGATGCTTTTCTGAAATTTCTGAAAGAATTTGAATGAAGTTAAATGCCCAGGTCTTACGCTTGTGTTGACTGGAATTTGTTAATCCTTCAAACCAAGTCTGAAACTCATCGAGAATTAAAATGAAAGGCTTATTCTCAGCCATTTCAAGCATCAAGTCGTAGCCTGGCACCTCAGTACCGTGCACCTCCCATTTAGCTTTGATAATCTCACCATGTGGGTGTTGCTTGAAAAGCACATCCCAAACATGTTTGTAACGTTGAAGGTGAAGGCTTTCGGTAATGACATGCATACCGTACTGTAACTTTAGACTTGCAATAGCTGGGTTATTTAACCGCGCAGCCCAATCATTTAACCAATTTACCGTTGCATCCTGATCCTGGTGCATGTGTGAAAGTGCAGCCATGAGATGCGATTTACCCTGGCCGCGTGCACCAATAATAACGACAGGCTCTGCACGACCTGCCTGTACAGCCTCAATTGTCTTAAGCATGTCAATCGAAGGATAAGTAATTTTCAGGAATTCACTTGCAGACTTATCCAGTGCACCCGTGCCATTCCGATTATGCATTTCGATCATCGTCCCTTTAATACGATGACCAGAAAATTCTTCACGTAATTTTAACCCTAGCATGATTGGTTAACTCTCTTTATTACTTGATATTTGATTGTGTTGCTGCGCTATCCAATTATCTATTTCTTCTTTCTTGAAGCGCCATGAAGCTCCCAATTTGAATGCTGGGATCTTTGCTGATAAGGCCATACGATACACAGTACGCTCGTTGAGCTTGAGGTACGTTGCGACATCCTTAACAGTCATTATTTGCTCAATCATGTTTATCGTCCGTATTGGCAACATGGTTTCAAACTGTCGCAATAGTACAATAATGTACAATATTTTTCAATCAAAAATCTAAAAATCAAACACTTATAAAGAAAGTAAGGATATTTATTCAGGTAAGAAAATAATGACAAAACTAAATACTCTACCCTGTCATCAACCTAATAAATCAATAGAAAACAATACGTGCTTGAAGGAGTTATTTAGTATTAATAGCTAAATGTATTCTCAAATTTAAAATAGCGGCTCTGCTAGCGAAAACAAAAAAATAAGGGAACTAAAGTTCCCTAGTTATTCTCGACTCGCCAACTTACTTTCAATCCATTGATGGATCTCATAAGCTGACCAGCCGATACGATTTTGAGTGATTTTAACTTTCTTTGGGAATGAAGGATCGTAATAAGGTGAGTTTTCATCCATCATTTCGTAGATGGTAGAACGCCCCACCCCGACAAATTCTACGACCTGCTTAATACTGATGAGTTGATTCATTTGAAATGTTTGACCGATAAACGCATTCATGAGGCTAGCTCCTAATCATTGATGCGAGCGGCTATTCGCTCAAATAATAGAGCTGGTCTGTAAAATTTAACGTTAGCTATCTTCTCTCCTCTCGCTTAATTCACAGCTCTTACACTTTGCTGTAACCCCTGCTGAATATCCTGAACAAACCCTTCAGGCGAAGCTTGTTGCTCCACCGCCCGGTTCTGTTCTTGTTCAGGGTAGTATTCCTCCAGTACATCTAACCCTTCCTCTATATCCGTTTCAAACCTTGCATTGGCAAAACCTCGTCTAGCGATATGATCTACAGCCTCTTGATAGAATCCGGCCTGCTTGCTCTGTTCATCAATTTGCTTGGCTTGAGTAATGGCATCATTGAGACTAATCCCATCCCTTAAAGTTAGATCAACGTAATACACCGGCTGACGATAGCTTTGTGTGGTGCTTTTGCCTCTTAAAGTCAGTTGCAAAGGCAGACAAGACAATAAGCCTCCCGAAGCTGCATGGTAATAACTCAGCCGTGCAGCTAAAGTTCGGATGCTGTTGAAGCCAGTTGTTCGAAATATAAATGTTCCAAGTTCATCAGAGTCATCCAAATTCACATGCAGGCGACCGTAGGGCTTGCAGTTCCCTCCTTGAGCCAATGGGCATAAATCAGGGGATGGACAAGGATGTTGCTCTACGCCTTGATTGGTTAAACGCTGGCATGTTTCACCATTGCCGACACATACTGGTCGTCCAGTCTGTCGATCAAACAGGCTGTACTCCGCACGTAGGTTTAAATCAGGATCATTAAAAATCAGGCGCACAGGTATGGTTCTAAGCTTCTGATTAGGTGCTTGTGCACGAAGCTGTTCATCCAGCGGATGCTTAATCCAGCCATTCTCTTTGCTTTGGATCTGGGAAGTAATGGTGAACTGATCATCCTTTTCAGGTAGGCGTTTGCCATTCTTTTCTACTACCCGACCGATACTGATACGTCCCAGGGCAGGTGGTGTAATCGCTAAACCTTTAATCATTTTATTTTCCTCAATTTGATTTTGTACAGATCATCCAGCTTTATGCAGATCACCTGATTCAAGAAATATGTATATAGCTCGCTACAAAAGCCGCGACCGTTTGCCCTCTATTCCTAGCGAACGGAGGGCGGGGAGCTGTTTTTGTGTATCGCTATTTGAATGGGCTGAAACAGACTTAGTCGGTATAGATATTGAATCGACGACTACCCTGTTTTTGCAGTGGATAAAGCTCGATAAGTTCAGGCTGATGCTGAAGCAATGCTTTGGTATTCAGGCTGATGGAGTCCTTGGCTTTCTTCCAGACCACAGAGCCATTGGCAAAGGTGGCTCGTTCAGCATCTTTCATCAGCATCTGAATTTCATGCTTGAGCTGGTCAAAGCGTTCCTGCTTATGCTGAATCTCTTCTTTCATTTTGATGAGCTGCTCAAACATCAAATTGGCATTTTCATTTTGCGAAAGATCCTCTACCGTTAAAGGTACATGCGCTGGATAAAGTTGTTGAATCGCTTTAGCTGCGGATTCACTGGCATCGACTGATGGCGGAGTATCGTTTTCTACACACTCCCAAAAATATCGTTCTGCTTTAACAATATGCTCAATCACTGATTCAGACCGTGTCACTTTGAAGATCTTGGTTTCATGCCCACAGATCAAGACACAAACATGCGCTGCCTGTTTTCCTGTCACTGCAAGTTGGTGCTGTACCTGACACAGTACGTATAAAGGCACGCCATCTCGCCATAGTCTGGCACCATGTTCCCCGGCTGTTTTACACTCCAGGATCTGGACTTCATCACTCCCCACCACGGTATAATCCAAGTTGGCTAACATAAAGGACTTATCCGGATCGGGATGCTGAAGCACGGCATTGACCCGACGGACTTTATTATTGGTGTGCAGACTGTAGTACTCAGCCACCAATGGCTCTAGCTGTTTGCCCCAATACAACGGTGCAATGCCTGAACTGTCATCATTAACGTTCTGCTGAGTTCGACCGGTCTTGATCATCCACAGTTCCAGCATCGACATGTAAGGGTTGAGGCCGCAGGCGGTTGCGGCATCACTACTGCCAATGCCTTGCTTACGCACTTCCAGCCATTCCTGGTAATCCATATTTTTGGTATTGGCTAAACGCTTGGCTATCGTTGGTCGTTTAGCGACTGTGTTTGATTGATTGCTCTCATTCGGAATTGGGAAATGAGTTCGTTGAGGGATATTTATCGGTGCAATCTGATTCATGCTTTAATCCTTATAAGGAGTGAGGTCTGTAAAAATTTTTGGCATAAAAAAAGCCACATCTGGAGATGTGGCAAAAGGGGATTTTCACTGGAGAAGGATCATCTACATGACCCTTGACCATTATTGTAATAGCACTGGCTTAAATGAAACTTAAACCACTAAGCGAAGCGCCTGTTCTAGTCCACGCTGCTTTAATGCAGCACCTGCACCAAACCAGGCTGAATCGAGACGGTGATCAGTACTCATGGCACGACGTTCATGGTCAGCAAACTCGGTGATTGAACACAATAAACCATAGGCTGTGTCTTTCGCCGAACTGAGTTCTGCACCTCGCCCCTGTCCATTAAACATATCCATTACTTTAGTCATGGCACGTCCATTCGGTTCAGACTTTTCTTTGGCTGGATTTGCAGTGGCGATATTGCGATAGAACTGAATGATGTTCTCCTCCTGATCTGTAATGCTTAGGCTAGTGTTGTTAAACACCGCATCAAAATAGGCAGCCGCTTCACCTTGAGTGACCTTACGTTGACTCAGTTGTTTCATTTCATACATATGCTCATCCCAGGCACGGACTGAAATACCCAATTGCTGTTTAACTTTGTCAGCATCGAACTTAGTACTGTGTGGCACTTTCACCACACCAGCACTGCTACTCTGTCCACGCAGAGCAATGGCTAAGGTGTTATTACACACCACACGGATATTGGTGAACTGTGCTGTTGTCGCAAGCGTCCCATCGCAGGCGGTCGCCAGCAAAATATAGCCATTACTGACATCCTTGCCCTTCAGTGCTGTGCTTTGCCCAGTACGAGCCAATGCCCAAAACTTTTTACCGCCTTTCAGAACACCTGCTGTTTCCAATTCAAAACCGGATTGCTCAGTTAGATCCCGATAAAACTCCAGAATTTCCATCGGCTGGACTTCCTGATAGCGTTGACTGACCACAGACAGAGGCGCATGAGTATCGGAACGATAAAGCACTCGCTGTTCTTCATAGGGCATGATGATGCTTTGGCCACGTTCATTCTGTGCCATGTAACTGACATTTGAGGATTCAATCCGCCAATCCATGCCTGCTTGCTGGGCCCAGATTTCAATCGACTGATTTTGAGTGAGTTGATTACCTAAGCCATGCCAAGGGGTATCACCGACATACGCCATTTGTTCAAGTTGATGTGCCATATTTAATATTCCTTAATCTTAAAATTTAAAAATTGAAGATGCTTAGAAGAAAGCATGTGTTGAAAAATGTAAGGTTGTGAGATCAAAGCTAGATCGTATTTAGACCTATGAGGATCTATCTATTAGGCCAATTAAGCAGGCTTGACCCAGGCAAAATGCTGCTGGCAGTCCTGGCAGATAAAATTCATGGCATTACCATAGTGCCGTTCAAAATAATACTGACTGACCACTACCAACACACCACCAATAACCACCCCAACCATCGCACCGACTAAAGGTGGAGCGCCGGTCTTCTTCGCCATTTTTATTCCGAACAGCGCCATCTGGGCTGGGGAAAGGAAATACCGTAGCTGTTCAAAATACTGTTCATGAGGGTGTCCAGATTCGGTCTGCTTGATATTGGCAGACTGGCAATAAGGACAATGGATGAAAGACATAGATCAATTCCTATTAAAAAACTGGAAGGTCAGGCATAAAAAAACCGCACCCCGAAGGATGCGGTTTTGTCTTTAAGTCAATCGTGACTGGTTTTGTGCTTAGTCTTTATTGAAAGCTATAACTAGCATTGCCCTTGTCAGTTTCAACATCCACCTGTACTACATTGCTATATCCACATCCTGTTAACTGCAATTTCAACACCTGCCCCATCTTAAAGAATTGTGGATATTGAATTTTTCTTCGATATCCCTCATAGCTGCATTGACCATTATTGATCGACACATTTTTTGCTTCGATAGGATCAGGAGAGTTCGAGCGAATCGTTAAGACAGTAGCTGTTTGATTTTGAGCATACCAGTTACTCGTATCCTCAACACTCAGTTCAACGGTAAAAGTGTTCGGGTCTAAACTTGAGCTACATCCCGATAACATCCATCCAGAGGTGACCAGGAGAGTGCTAAGCAGAATAGGTTTAATTAAGATATTCATTATAAATGTGTCCTTCACTCGATATTCAGCTGTACCTGTTAAGCTTTAGCAGTAGTTATAACTGACCTGATAATCACCGGTATTGGCATCGATATCGACCATATGGACTTCGCAATCACTGCCAGTATGGAATTTATAGACATAGACACTATGTGAAGGGTCTTCTGTTTCCAGAGCTCCACGCTCTTGCAGGCTAAAATCATTCACAGACTTACCTGTATCTTTAGCAGTCTTCTCAAAAATATAATTTTGATACTGACGAATTTTGGCTTGTTCAAACTCAGGTAAATCCCGATAAGGAATCATGGACTCAATTGTCCCAGTGCTATCCTGATTAAGATCAAATTCAAAACTGAGTAATGCCGGGATCCGTGATTTTTTCTCTGGTGCTACGACCTTCTCTTGAAGATCTGCCTTATCAGTGTTTGTAACCTCATCACCACCCTGAATAATAGTTGATGTTACTGCCTCTTCCCCTTGAGGCACACTGGCTTTAGCAGTGGTTGCAACTGTGTCTGCCTGGCCATTTGACTTGGAATTAAAATAAAAACCAGCCACGACCATGATCGTCATGGCAATAATTGCAGCCAAGCCTAATAAAGTTTTATTATTCATGATCTCACCCGCTTAGTTAGGCACGGTAACTTGGCCATTATTGGCATTGTAGTGAACAAAGCGCGGACAACCACCCTGAAAGTTCACTGTAAAATTTTTCCAGCCACGATTACCAGGATTGGTTTTATAGAGACATTGATAGACTCCATTCCCTGTATGACGCGCTTGAACAAGATAGGATTCACTCGCTTGAGCGAACCAACCTGCTTGCGCGAAAGATGCACCTGCGAGCAATGATGAAATAAGGGCAGTTTTTAGGAAGGTTTTAAACATAATCATTTTCTCTTTTTTATAGGTATCACCAGTTTTTACAAGAACCAGTGTCCCCCATGTCATGAATGGTTGAATGAACATCTATGTTTTTTTGAAGTATTTAGACGGTAAAGCACCCGGATCTACGGCCCTCAAAACAGCATGAGAGAGTCATCTTCATATCAGTAATATGTAATTGAAAAAGTTTTATTCTTAGAAAGTCATCGATACAGCTATGCTGTTGATTGCATAGCCTTAGGTCTAATCACTAATCGGCACAAATATAAAAAAATAGAAATATAAAGGACAGTATTGATGTAAGCGCATGGCGTACTCCTTTGTTTTAAAAGAATCCTGCCAAATCACTGTCAATTGATGGTGGCAGAACGAAGAAGGGTTGACAGACTGGTAACAAAGAAACCAGCACGCGCAAGCGCGTCCCCCCTCCGCCCTACCGCAAAGAAAGGGGGACGAACGGGTCCACAACATGCAAAATGAAATTTCACATATTGTCTTTGTTAATGGGTCTGTCAAAACCCGCTGACGATGTAGATCAGCAGGCTAAGGATAATCTGCACGTTGTAGAGCGTCAAGCAAGTAAAGGGATATGATATAAAATTTTAGCGTCGCACTGGTGCGCCATCAAACCATTGAAAAGTTTTAGGATAAATACAGATTCTATTCGGAAGTCCATACAGTCCCGTTTGATTTTCGGGCATTTTATTTAACGCACCCAGCGGACATTGTGCTTCTTCTTGAAGAATTCGATCAATCTGAAGTGCTTGCTCAGCATCCAAGCTAGCATGTTGATGATTCTCTTCAGGACACATGCATGCCCCCATATATCCAGTCACCTTCAGCCAACGCTCCCTGATATCATTACAATATCCAAGAGAGTCAGAATAGAGCGATCGGTTAAACGTTAGATAAAAATGAATAATGTAGCGTTGCTGCGCAGCATCCCGCACAATCTGATAAAAACGATAAACCACCTGTGTTCTATACCAAAATGCTGTAGCTAAATTTTTTTGGAAATTTAAAAAATATCGATATAACTGTTGTAAATCGCTAATTTCATTCCCAACTTCATTTAAAGTTAGTTCGAGTTTCAAATCTACAGCATCAGGGTAGATCTGGCTTGTATTGCAATAAGACACTCTCAACTTTTCAATCCGCTTGTCGTATCGCTCATTCTGCTTATTCATTTCTTTAGATAAACAGGTACTTTCAAACAGCATTCTCAATCTTTTTAAGATCTTTTCCGTATAGAAAGCTGAGGTTTTATGCGCTGTCACTTCTAAGAGATTGAGCTGTTCTTCTCTTAATACGCTACAGTAAGCCTGAAAGAACTTATCCACCCAAAATGAAAAGCATAAATGCTCGTTCATACAGGCCGTCATCATTCTACGCCACCCCGTAAAATAACCAGACAGCTTTCGTTTAAACTCCTGATCTATGCTTTTTCGATGCTCCTTATATTCAACACCTTCGGGGATTGGGGTAAATCGAATCCTTTGGTAATACTCTAAAACATCCTGTTCCAAACGGGGTGCTATAATAAACTCAAACTCTGAATGACTCATGTGCTGTCCTATGAATTAATTGACTTCATAGAACTGGTATGTTCATATTTTTTTAAACCAACTCTCCCTTTCCAGCTTTGCTAAAGCGGTTTGACCATTCCAGTCTTTGATTTTCCTATTTGCATCAGTATCAGGAATAGGACGGCCATGATGCTGATAATCCCCCTTATAAAAGGTTTTACGTCCTTGTAGTTTAACTAATAACATTTGGTCATATTTTTCAGGATCACTGAGATACGCAATGGCACATAAAGCATTATTGCATTGTTCCGGCCCCGTTCGACGAGTATCTCCAATCCCTAAACGCCCCTGACCCTCGTAGTTCTTTTTACTATCTGAATGATTGATGTTCCACCCACTCCCCCTGCCTAATGTAATCTCCTTCCACTTATCAATCACTTTCTTGGCAATATAATAATCATTATGATGTTCTGACTTGTTAATCACCAATCCCAAGTGAGTGTGAAACCCATTCGTTATGCCCTGCTCCAATGCGACTGCATAGGTCAACAGCGCATCAAAACAACCATTCTTATCAGTAATCGCATCACGTAGCTTATCGATATGCTGATAGAAGTCATGTACCGTAATATCTCTCAGGTTATCCTTGCTATAGCTCAGATCAACTCGAATCAGCAGCACTGAATAGTATCCCTTAATCGCACCCTCGAACTCCTCAAGTAGACCAACTCGATTCCGTTCTTTTTGGCTATAAAATCTTGTAATATCCTCACGGATGAGCCCTCGATGCGCATGCAAGATTCGTCTTACCCCCTTAATCTCACCTATAGAAAACTCTGATAGATATTCACCAAAACTGAGCATTCCACGCTGGCTATTAACAAACTCAGTGACTGCGATAAATGCCCTAATCGATGCTGCGTACTCAACACCTTCCTGTTTAAATACTTCAAATGCACTCCATAAGCGTTCTAGATTGAAAATAAACGCTCCATTCGGCATATCCAAATTAAGACATACGTCGACAAAGGTATGAATGGCATACATGACGCCTGCCTGATGATCTAAATCGAATTGAAACACTTTAATTTCCTTAACTATGATTAGCGTCATAGTTAAGCAATAGACTTATTTTTTTAAGTTAAGTCATGATCTAAAGAAGGCATATATAACTGATCAAGTGTTAGCACATATCTAATGACGATTTCATTCTGTCGAAGTTACAAACCAACAGGTCAATTCAGCCAAGGAGTCCATTCATTTTTACTTTATCTATCTGTTATTGTTATAGATATAAATGTAATATTTATTGGTAGTTATATTATCTATAATAATAGAAAAAACCGCCTTATTGTATGAACAACCAACATAGCCTAGCCGCATAATCCAACTTTCAAACTCTCGACAAGGCTATTAGATTTTAAGATTTGTTAATTACGATAGTTAAGTCATAAAGTTCTATTTGCGCTTCTTGTAGACCTTTATTCCTTTTACAACTTTTTTTTGGGAAATTGGTGTAAGTGTAAAATATTGAAATCTATGGCTTACTTCATAAAACCACTTATACACCATTTCATTTGTGGTCTCTTTAACTGGCTGTAAATTATTAAAATTGATAATTTCCCATTGTGTTGGAATTTCTTGTATACCAACTTTTGCAATGTCATCCTCACAGTTCTGATTATATCTATCAAATACAGCTTCTAATTTTGAAAAATACTTCTGCTTAAAAGTATGCCCTAAAATTTCTGAGGACTGGTCATACTCGACATAGTGTATGTCTAATGAAAATAAAATCTTAAATTGATACTCTCTTTCCCCAATATCCACATTTTGAAAAACACACCAATGGCCTAGATAAGCATAGATTTTTGACCCTTCTGATTTTTTCAGTAAATCAATTGCATTACGGACTTCAGAATCTATGGCTCCAAAATTTTCAACAAAATTAGAACATTTCACTTTAAATCTGATAAAAATATGTGTCCCATCAAAGCCTTTATGTTCAGACCAGTAATTTATATAAGACCGATAAGCTTTTTTACTTTGAGCTTGCTGGGAAGTTAATGTTGCTTGAACTATGCTGTTTTTATTTTTTACTATCAGCATACTTTTTATGTAGTTACATCGATTCAAGGATCCATACCCTTTTTTCAGTAACTCTGGAGCACTCTCTAAAAGCTCCCCCAAATCGTTTAATAAGATATAACGAATATTTTCTATTAGTTGTGATCTTTCCTCATAAGGGGATACGACCTGTGTATGAAACCTATCTCTATTGATTAAAATTGATTTGATAGCAACATAAAGGGTTAAGACTCTAATACTAAATATAAAGCCATATTTAGCAAAAATTGCACTTAAACCATCAAAATGTGTTTTTAGATCAACAAATTCAAAGAACAATTCATATAGCTGATTAAGGTCTGTTCCTACAGATCTAGTCCCTCCGTGCGCTGGCTGAGAAATACCTTGCCTCCATTCTCCTACAATATAGACGAACATCTCTGTTTTCATGAGAAAATCGAACGACTCATTTGCAAAGTCTGCTGGATAAGTTCTTTGCAAATCATTTGCCAAAAAACCATAACAGGTTTCAATTTCCTCTAATTTTTTTTTCACCATTTGAGTCAGAGTGAACTTTTTAGCGATCGTACTGAAAAAATTTATTGTGCTACTTTTAGGCTTTTTTACAACCTTACGCTTTGTCTTGAAGCTTTTTGTATTAAATGGAATCAGTTCGTTTTTAGGATCAGGATAGTAATGTGCATTACCACCAGGTAACTCTTTGCCTGCAACCATGACCTTAAATAAATTAGTCTGATTCGCCATGTAATTCAGTGTAAATCGTACAAAATTAGTATAGCGCGCAGAATCTTTCCTCAACATTCCCTCGGTCACAAGATTAGACCATTGATGATTTTCTACACGTTGCACATAAGGATGAGTAATTGTAATTTGACCTGGGTATGAACTATTTCTTTCATAATCTGTCAGCTCATTAAAGGTGCTATACCAAACTTTCTGAATTTGAGACGCCATCATTGATAAGGTGATGTGATCTTTATTCTTGAAGATGAAAATTCCAAAAACATTAAAGGTTGAATTCACGCCATATTCTATTTTGTTAAAATTGGTGAGCAACCCGTCTACGTGATCTAATTTTTTCAAAAATTTTTGTAAGTGTTTTTCACAGCGTTCTCTCGCATGTTGTAATGATTCAATAGAAAGACCAAGTACAAAAGAAGGTTTAGGATCTACATACAGCAAGTTTAAGCTTATAAACTTTAATGACTTTGAATATTTAAAACACGCATCCAATCGTTCTTTAAAATGACCAATACAATCATCCATATTGACCAAAAAATCATCTGTTACAAAAATATGCTGGCGGATGAAGCTAGATGATTTTGTATCAATATTTTCTCTCGGAAAGTTACCTTTAATAAGTTGGCTTAAGTAATGATCGATTTTTTGTCGAAAAACATCTGGATACAGAATTTGAGCTGGTAGAAAGAGAGCACCATTCAAAAGTGAGCCCAGAGGTATCTCAGATCTACATTCTAAATTGCCCCTCGGAACACCAACACTATTGTAAATAGAATCTAGTAGTTGGTTTTCAAACTGATTGGAAATATCTTCCCCATAGGCTTTTAATAAGCTAAACTCGTAAAGACACTGAAGCATTTGCCACCGTGAATTTGACAGTGGCAATCTGTTTTCACATTGAAAATTCGAATCACTATAATAAAAATCACTTTTCCTGATTCTCCTCCAAAATCTAAAAATCTCAGAAATTTCCTTAATCCGTTGTTGGCAACTAATCTGCTGAATCACCACTATTCCCCCAAAAATAAATTAAAACCTATATCGCTTTATTACCAATCTTATTTTCAATTTAAGACCCTATCTTCACTCTATCAAATTTTATTTTTAAACACACCCTAACCATCAGAAATTTAAATTTCATCTTTGCTTAATTCACCAATAAGTGTCTAAAAGACATCATTCAAACGTAAAAAAACGGACATCATGTGTCCGTTTTTTCAGCTAATAGTATTGTTTGCTTAAAGCCATTCTTTAACCTTTTCCCCATACCACTCCATCAACCCTACCCTCTCATCCCAGTATTGCGCTCGGTTATATGCAGAGCGAATTCTATTCTGAGGTACATGAGCAAGCTGACGTTCAATTGCATCAGGATTGAATAAATTTGATTCATTAAGCACAGTACTGAATAAAGATCTAAAACCATGTGTGGTCATCCGACCTGCATAGCCCGAACGCTTGATTACGGCCAAAATAGACTCGCTACGCATAGGTTCTTTGTTATTTAAACGATGTGGAAATAGCAGTTCCTGATTATGAGTAAGTCTCAAAGCCTGAAGCTCAGCAATCATCATGTCCGTCAACGGCACACGATGCGGAAGTCGATTCTTCATACGCTCTTCAGGGATATCCCACTTACGTCCTTCTAGATCAAATTCTTCCCAGCGTGCTTGCAGCAACTCACTAACCCGAACGCCTGTCAGCATGATCAGAATAATGGCATGATGCGTTTGAGCATCACTTGGGTAAGCTCTTACCTTTCTTAAAAATTCAGGCATTTCAGAGGCCGAAAGCGAAGCCAGGTTTTTGACTCGTTTATTCTTGAGGGCATAAACTAAATCACCTGCCGGATTGTCATAGCGGTATCCATGGGCAATAGCGTATTTCATGACCATCCCGCAACGAGATAAGGTACGTTTTGCAATTTCAAGTGAGCCTCTTGCCTCAATCTTCTTAATGATTTGCAGAATCTCAGGAGCCTGAATCTGATTAATACGCTTATTAGCAAGAGCAGTATAAAGCTCATCCAATGAAGCTCGTACATTACTAATATGTTTGGATGACCAGGTTTCTTTTTGATTATTGAACCAATCTTCTGCAACTTCTTTGAAATAGGGCTTTAAGTCTTCATGCAATACTGAACGTGAGTATCGATGCTTAAGCTCGTATGCAAGTTCCCTTGCCTTTTTTAAACTTAAATCCGGATATGGGCCAAGCGATTCAGACTTACGTTCACCATGGACAGTGACGCGCACATTCCAATATTTTTGACCTTTGGTGGTAATGATTAGAGATAAACCATGTGAATCTGAAAGACGATACTGTTTGTCTTTCGGCTGTGCTTTTCTGCATTCAGTATCTGTAAGTGGCATGTCGATTACCCATAATTGATGTATTAATTTCTGGGTAAATTTTCCCAATATTTACCCACAAAGAGCAAATATGGGGTCAAATGAGATCAGACAATATCGGACAAACAGGCATAAAAAAAAGCCTCTAAACGTTGAGTTTAAAGGCTTTTTTAGATTCCGACGGATTACTTCGGAAAGAATTTTGGTGGAGGTGGCGGGAGTTGAACCCGCGTCCGCCAGCACTACGCTCGAGAATACTACATGCTTAGATATCGTCTATTGTTTTAACTCTTTGTGACCCGACGAACAGGGTACAAATCGCGATCCTCTTAATTTAGTACAAAGCCCCGAGGCTTGGCTTTATACGGACTTGTGTGCGTGCGCTTCAGTCGGACTCTCTAACCACAAGTATTCGGAGAGGCGGACAAGCTGCCCTTAGGCAGCTAGAGCGTATGATTCGTCGTTTGCGACTAAAAAATGCAAATTTGATTTACGAGAGAAAATGCGCTCTCGGCATGCATCTATGAGTTTCATCACCAGCGTCGAAGCCAGAAACACCCCCAAAGTACAAGGCAATCATAGCATAAATGTCAAAAATTACGATGTATTTTCTGAACATTTACACAACTTGATGCGCTTAATTACATTATTGCGCTAATATTTTACTTTTCAAGCCAAATAACAGAAAAATTATGAGCTATTTACTGGCACTAGATCAGGGAACTACGTCAAGTCGGGCCATTATTTTTAATGAACATGGACAAGTTCAGGCAACGGCTCAACGTGAAACGCATATCCACACCCCACATTCAGGCTGGGTGGAACAGGATGCACAGGAAATCTGGAGCTCACAGATTGCGGTGGTACAGCAAGCTTTAGCGACTGCAGGTATTCTGGCAAAAGATATTAGAGCCCTTGGCCTGACTAACCAGCGTGAAACCACTGTAGTCTGGGATCGTCGAAACGGCAAACCGCTCGCCCCGGCAATCGTCTGGCAGGACCGTCGTACGTCTGATTGGTGTAACCGGCTGATTGAACAAGGCCTGATGTCCAAAATTCAGCAAAAAACAGGCTTACGGATTGACCCTTATTTTAGTGCGGGAAAATTGGTCTGGTTTTTAGAGCATGTCGAGGGAGTACGAGCACTCGCTGAACAAGGCCATGTGGCATTTGGTACGATCGATAGCTGGCTGATCTGGAATCTGACCCAAGGCGCAGAGCACGTCATTGAAGCCAGTAACGCTTCTCGTACCGTGTTGATGAATCTGCAGCAACAGTCGTGGGATGAAGAGCTACTCGAGCTGTTTAATATCCCTGCTTCGGTCTTACCGAAAATTATTTCTTCTGATTGTTATGTCGCTGACACTGCTTCTGGCTTACTGGGGGCCAATATTCCCATCACCGGCATTTTGGGGGATCAGCAGTCTGCCCTCTTTGGCCAGTCCTGTTTTGAGGTGGGCAGTGCTAAAAACACCTATGGTACTGGCTGCTTTATGCTGTTCAATACCGGACATAATATTCAGCTTAGCCAGAACAAGCTGCTTTCTACTCTTGCCTGGCAAGCCCAGGACCAAACTACCTATGCGCTCGAAGGCAGCGTATTTATGGCTGGTGCTGTAGTGCAATGGTTACGCGATGGCCTCGGAATTATTCAAAAAAGCAGTGATGTGGAAAAACTGGCGCATCAGGTCGAGCATAGTGACGGCGTGGTTCTGGTTCCCGCATTTACCGGACTGGGCGCGCCGCATTGGGATAGTGAAGCACGTGCCTTACTCTGTGGCATGTCACGCGGTACGACCAAAGCGCATATCGCTCGCGCAGCATTAGAATCAATCGCCTTTCAGGTATCGGATGTGCTCAGTGCGATGCAATCTGATATTGCACATCCCCTTAAAGAACTGCGGGTTGATGGTGGTGCCAGCAGCAATGACATGCTAATGCAATTTCAGGCCGATATTCTGAATGTACCGGTACTGCGTCCGCAAATGCTGGAAGCTACCGCCTGGGGCGCAGCCGCTATGGCCGGATTAAAAGCTGGCGTATTTTCCGACCTGAATGAAATTTCCCAGTCCTGGCAGCTGGACCGTGCTTTTGAACCCAAAATGCAAAATGACGAAAGAGAAATGCATTTAGCCAAATGGCAAAATGCCTTGAAACGGGCTAAATCTGATCTCTAAATCCTCTAGGTTCATATTTGATCATCATAAAAAGCACTGTTAAACAGTGCTTTTTAGCTTCCTCAATTCACGATTTCATTAATAGGCATAAGACGCAATCGCTGTTGCAATCGCCTTATCTTCATCATTGACCATGGTCATGCGCATGGTGCAGCCCTTACGCCCCAAACGTAAGGTTTCTGCACGTGCAATAAAATATTTGCCACGTCCAGGCGCCAGATAATCCACCCGCATATCGACCGTCGCCAGACGCGACACTTTTTTAATGGTATCTGCAATCGTTTCCGGTTCAGCTTTTTTATACAGTTCGCCCATGGCCACAATACCACCGACGCTATCCAGTACAGTTGCAGCCAGACCGCCATGCAGAATCTGGAAAGCCACATTACCAATCATGAAATCCTGCATTTCTACATAGGCCTCAATCTGGCCCTCGACCACCCGCATGGTCATGCCGTTATGCTTAAAAAAAGGAGAGCTATTAAAAGCATGTACCAGCTGGTTCAGGACTACATCAATATCCACTTTCGAGCCCAGATGTATATTACCGGTCCAGTTTCTCTCTGTCTTACTCATCACTTTGCCCGAATCCACCACAATAAAAAACCGCTAATTTATGCCCAAAAATTTGAGTTAGGGCTACAATAGAGGCCTAGTTTAATACTGATTACTGAGATTTTTATGACTTATACGTTCAATCGTCCCGCGTTTCCTGCAACTCGCATGCGTCGTATTCGTAAAAATGAACATTTACGTTCGATGGTTCGTGAAACCCATCTCGCGGCAGATCATCTCATTTATCCAGTATTTGTCCTGCCAGGACAAAACCAGACCCAAGATATTCCAAGTATGCCGAATATCCAGCGTCTGTCAGCGGACTTGTTGTTAAAAAAATCAGAACGTCTACTGGAACTCGGTGTCAATAAACTGGCGCTATTTCCGGTCACCCCACAAGAAGATAAAAGCCTGACTGCAGAAGCTGCGTGGCATGAAGATGGTCTGGTACAAAACACCTTGCGTTTATTGAAAAAAGAACTGCCAGAAATGGTGCTGATTACTGACGGCGCATTAGACCCGTATACCACGCATGGTCAGGATGGCATTATTGATGAGAACGGTTATGTCTTAAATGATGAAACGGTCGAGTGCCTGATTAAACAGGGCTTGAGCCATGCCGAAGCCGGTGCAGATGTGTTTGCTCCAAGTGACATGATGGATGGCCGGATCGGTGCGATTCGTCAGGCCTTTGAGCAAAATGGTCATATCTATACTTCGATCATGGCCTATTCAGCCAAATATGCATCAAGTTTCTATGGTCCGTTCCGTGATGCAGTCGGTTCTGCCAGCAATTTAAAAGGCGGCAATAAATACAATTACCAGATGGATGTTGGTAACCGTGCTGAAGCCCTGCATGAAATTGCGCTGGATATTCAGGAAGGTGCAGACATGGTGATTGTTAAACCGGGCATGCCTTATCTGGATATCGTCCGCGAAGTCAAAGACACTTTTGGCGTACCAACCTTTGTCTATCAGGTCAGTGGCGAATACGCGATGCTGGCTGCGGCAATTCAAAATGGCTGGTTATCTGATAGCGTCATTTTAGAATCATTGATGAGCTGTCGTCGTGCCGGTGCAGATGGTATCTGGACCTATTTTGCTGAAGAAGCTGCGCTTAAACTGAAAGACATGAAGTAAAAGGATTTCGGCGCAATGCATATTGCCATTGTCGGCGCTGGCATCACCGGTTTGATGTCGGCGCTGGAACTGCTTGAACAGGGATGTTCTGTTACCCTTTTTGATCAACAGGCCGCCGGACAGGCTGCATCCTGGGCTGGAGGAGGAATCCTTTCCCCGATGTATCCCTGGCGTTATCCCGCTGCTGTAAATGCTCTGGCTCGACATGCCAAACCCATGTATCAGGACTGGAATCAAAAACTGCAACCTTTCACTGGCATCGATTTCCAGATTCATGAAACAGGTATGCTGATTTTTGATGAATCCGATTTTGAAATCGGTTTAAGTTATGCCAAAACACATCAGGATCCGCAGCAACAGGCAGAATTGCTTGATCAGGCTAAACTGCAACAGATCAATCCAAGAATTAATCAGAGCAAATTCAAGCAGGCGATTTATTTCCCTGAACTGGCGAATATCCGTAATCCACGGTTATTACAGTCGATCATTCACTATTTGAAGCAGCATCCTCGTGTCACCTGGCAAGAAGACTGTAAAATCACTCGGCTCAATATTCAGCAAGGCTGTGTAAAAAGTATCTCAGATGAACATAGCCAGGTTTTTCAGGCAGATCAATATGTGTTCACAACCGGAGCATGGTCGCAACACTGGTCACAGCAACTTGGTTTGGAAATTCCGGTACAGCCGGTTCAGGGCCAGATGCTGCTGTTTAAAACGCCAGAAAACTGGCTGCCGACCATGTGCATGCATAAGGTGATGTACCTGATTCCACGTCAGGATGGACATGTTTTATGTGGTTCCAGTATGCGTCAGGTCGGTTTTGACACCTCGCCTTCTAGCGAAATCCGGCAGGATATTTTACAGGCGTGTATCGAGATGGTACCGGAACTGGCAGATTTTCCGCTGGTCAAGCAATGGGCCGGATTAAGACCCAGCTCACCCGATGGTATTCCCTATATTGGCAAAATTCCCAAGCTATACAATGCCTGGGCCAATTTTGGACATTTCCGGAATGGTTTATGCATGGGGCCGGCATCAGGCAAACTACTCGCTCAACTCATCCTTAAAAAAATGCCAATCGTTGATCCAGCTCCTTATGATCCTGTCCGTTTATTAGAGCCCAGTCGTTTAGTGCTTTAGGATATTATCCAGTGCTTCTTTCAGAGTTGGATAATGAAACTGGAATCCAGCCTCCTGCAAGGCTTTGGACTGTACATACTGACCGTTTAAGACCAGTTGTGACTGTTCTCCCAGCATCATTTTCAGACTGCATGCGGGTAGTGGAAGTAAGGGTTTGCGCTTCAGAATCTGGGCCGCAGTTCGTGCAAACTGGGCCTGACTACTTTTTTCTGGCGCGACCACATTAAAGATCTGCTCGGCTGTATCCTCAAGTATCAAGAATTCAATCGCTCGCAGTACATCGTCTAGATGCACCCAGGTCACTGGCTGACGTCCATGACCAATCCGCCCGAACAGATTCAATTTAATCGGCAATAGCATCTGCGGAAGAATCCCGCCACCTTTGCCAAACACCACCGCAAAGCGAACAATCTTGGTGTTCTGGTTAGTATAGGACAAGGCCAGCTGTTCCCACTTTGCACAAAGTTCAGACATAAAAATATCTTGTGGCGGACTTTGCTCCGTGCAGACCTGTTCCCAGCGCTCATTGGGGTCAATGCCATAATAACCAACGGCCGATGTTGAAATAATTCGTTTCGGTTTAAGCTGATTTTTTTCTAAATAATCAAAAACCTGTTTGGTGGTGTCTAAACGGCTATCCAGCAATTTCTTTTTACGCGCTGCCGTCCAGCGGCCTTGACCAATGCTTTCGCCAGCCAGATTGACCACATAATCAAGCTGATGCTGTTTTAATTCATCCAACTGGTTAATCCAGTGAAAGTCCGGATGTGGTTCAGGTTTATTTTTCTGACGGGTCAGACCAATCACCCGATAATCACGATCCAATAAAAACCGTACGAGATGACTGCCAATAAAACCACTCGCTCCCGTCACCAGCACTACAGGTTTATACATCAGTCATTCTTCGCCTTATTATTTTCTTGGTTTAAATTATACGCCACTCATCTTCAGCTTTTTTAAAGCAGGAATATTTTTGTAGTGGAGAATTTGTATCTTTCATCATTCAATCAATTTATGAAGATCGGCTGTCACACAATGATTCATCAATACTCACTGAGGCGAATGGCCAAACATTTTCTCTGCCATACGCTGGGCCTGCTTGCCATAAAACCAGTACGTCAGCAGATACAGCGGAATCGCAATCATCAAAAACATGATCAGCACAATGCTCATAAACTGTGGTTGCTGTAGATACAGCAGAAAGTCCTGCCAGGCATTCGGATTGGAACGGGTGGCGATCACAATACCGAGCAAGAGAAACAATAAATTATAGCCCCAATAAATCAGGCTAAAACCGAGCGTGAATTTTTTACGTTCTGCCTGGGTCGGCGCACGTTTTTGCTGTTTTAGAAATTTAAAAAGCACCCAAATCATGGCTACCAGATAGGGAATAATCGTCAAGATTGCCCCCATACCCATCGGTAATAGGGCTGCCACCACACCACAAATACAGGTAAAAACAAAACAGATAAAGAAAAACCAGGTAAAATAACGACTTAGTGGCAGCATATGCATGACTCGGTGATCTTCAACAGGTGAGTATAAAAAAAATTAAATTTTTTTTCATTTTATTGTCAACCATCCACTAGAGGGTGACGTTATATAGAGTACAAGGGGCAAAAATTTGGACTGGCATCCACGAATTTTTGCTGACCTTTAGAGCTAAAGCAATAAGTCTTAGTGTACAGGAAAATTTTGAATAGCAGCCAAAATCTTCCTGTAACACAAATTTGACCGACGATTTCATCATCACTCGAATCGTCGGTTTTTATTTTTTAAAATCCCTATTTTTAACATCTGAGGGCTTGCAGAGCCTTTAATATCTGATGATCCGGATACAACCGTCCATTAATATCCATACTGATCAAAATAAATTCAGCTTAAGCATCACCAACAATTCGCTGAAATATCGTTTTACAAGTAGATTTTTACCTGTGCTTTTTCCTATAGTAGCAAGGCAGATATCTTGGGGTTCACTACATGGCAGTTCATTTTCTTCACACTTCCGATTGGCATCTGGGACAATTTTTCCATAACCATGACCGTGAATTTGAACATGCGCAGTTTTTGACTTGGCTACTTGAGCAAATCAAAGTAAAGCAACCGCATGCCCTGCTGATTGCCGGCGATATTTTTGATGTGATCAATCCTGCGTCCAGTGCGCAAAGACAGCTATACCAGTTTCTGGCCGATGCCCACGATCTGGCGCCACATATGCAGACCCTGATGATTGCAGGCAATCATGATTCCGGTTACCGGATTGAGCAGGTTGAACCCTTGCTGGCCAAATTCAATGCCAAAGCAGTGGGAATAGTAGGCCGCACGGCAGAAAATACCTTGAACCTAGATCGTCTGCTTATTCCTATTTATGATCAGGATAAAAATATCATCGCCTGGTGTCTGACCCTGCCCTATTTACGCAGTGCCGAAATTACCGGACTGAATGAACATACCAGCAATAACCAGAACGCGATCAGTTATCTGCATCAACAACTGATTGCCGAAGCCAAAGCCCGCAAACAGCCACATCAGGCACTGATTTTAATGTCACATGCGCACATGCAAGGTGGTGAGACCTCGGACTCCGAGCGTCCGATTATTGTCGGCAATGAAGAAGCCCTGTCGACGGCGCTGTTTGATGACGTGATTGATTATGTCGCGCTAGGGCATTTGCATAAACCACAAAAAGTCGGTCAGCCGCATATTCGCTATAGTGGTTCCCCAATCCCTTTGTCATTTAGTGAAATCCATTACCAGCATCAGGTGGTTGAAGTCCGGATTGATCCCGAACAAAACCCGGAAAACCGCTTTCAGTACGATGCCTTAAGCATTCCGCGTACTGTCGAGCTGTTCCGCATTCGTGAAAAGCTGGAAAATTTAATCACTACAATTCAGGCCTTGCCTGCCGGAGAAATCGGGCAGCTTTCTGCACGGCATTTTCTGGAAGTGGAATACACCACTGATGCGCCGCCTCCGGTAGACCTGCGTCAGCAAATAGAACAGGCCCTACCTGCTAACCGTTACCGACTGCTGCGCATCAGCCGGATTTACCAGCAACAGGTCGACCTTAGTTCAAGCCAGTCTAAAATTGATCTGGCACCCCCTACCCCGGAATCGCTATTTTTCAATATCTGGAAAAAAATGGGCTATAAGCAGGATCATTCGGTACAACGGGATTTTCAGGAATTACTGAATGAAGCCCAACACGAACTTGCACAAAAACAACAAGCCTAGGATCGGCCATGAAAATTTTACGTCTAAGTCTTAATAATCTGGCCTCCCTCACCGGCACCCATCATATTGATTTTGAATCGAGTCCTTTGGCTCATGCCGGCCTGATTGCCATCACCGGCAAGACTGGTGCCGGGAAATCTACCCTGCTCGATGCCATGTGCCTGGCGCTGTATAATGAAATCCCCCGCCTAAAAGGTGCCACAGGCAGCCTGAAAGATACTGGCGGTCAGGATGTGTCCATCAAGGATTCCAAGAATATTCTGCGCCGTGGCTGCGTGCATGGTTTTGCCGAACTGGAATTTATTGCACTCGACAGCAAACGCTATATGGCACGCTGGGAAATTAAACGGGCACGCCAGAAAGTCGATGGCAATCTAAAAGTAGACCGCTACGTCAAATGTCTGGATGATGATACGACACTGACGCAAAAAATATCGGAAGTCACACCCTTGATTGAAAAACTGGTGGGCTTAAGTTTTGAGCAGTTTACCCGCGCAGTTTTGCTCGCACAGTCGGAAGTCGGTGCCTTTCTTAAAGCTAAAGATAATGAACGCGCAGACTTGCTGGAATATCTCACCAATTCACAGATTTTCAGTCTGGTTAGTCAGAAAGCCGCAGAGAAATTCAGCGAAGTCAAAAACCAGCGCAACGATCTGGAAAAGTTGATCGGGCATATTGAAATTCTGTCTGAAGAAGACATCAGCACTTTACAGCAGCAGCAGAGCTCTTTGTCTTTGCAACTTCAGAATTTGCAGCAATCAGAAAAACTGCTAGAAAATGAGAAACAATGGCATCTGGACCGACATAAACTCTATGCAGAAGTCCATGCCAAAAAAGAAGTCTACGAAGTACAGCAAGATGCAGTAAATAAATCTGCAGGACAGCAACAGCTACTGGAGCAGCTGGATGAATTCCAGTCGATTCGGGATCAGTTTGTGAGTCGTACCCGTCTAGCCCCTCAAAAAGAGCAGATTCAGCACCAGCACACCCAATTTACGCTGGAATTTCAAACGCTCAAACAGAGCTTTGTAGCAGAAGAAGCCAAACTTACAGCCTTACAACAACAGCAGCACCAGTTTCAGCAACACTTGGCAAACCTGAAACCGCATCTGGAGGCAGGTTTAAGGCTGGATCATGCAATTGATACGGTATCAGAGCGGTACAAAAAACTGCATGCAGAGCAAAGCCAGTTTCAAACCCTTCGTCTACAGCCTTTAGAAGAACAACTGCGACAGCAACAACAGACTTTGAATCAGCTACAAGCTCGGCAAGAAAAGGTTGCACAACAATTGGCTGAATCTGGCTTTTTAAATGTGTTCGATCTGGAGCCGCAAAGTACCTTGCAACGCATACAAGACTTTATGCGTCAGTATCAGCAACTGCAGCAACAGAATCCGGACAGCCTGAAGCAGCCTTTACCTGAACTGGAAAAAACCGTTACAGTACTTTCAGGAAATCTGAACAAGTGGATACAACAGCATCATAGTCTGGAACAGCTAGAAGAGCATCTCAAAACCATTCAGGAAATGCGTCAGCAACGCCAAGCGGAACAGCGTCAGCTCGACCTGCTGCAACAGCAGGTACAACAAATCGTTCAACAATCACAAGAATTTGAACAACTGCAATCTGCTGTAAATAGCCAACAGCAGCAACTAAAAATGCAGCAAGAGGCCGAACAGGCACTACATCAGCAGATTCAGGCTGAACAACAGGCCTATGAACACCTGGAACAAATACTTGCCCAGCAACGTTTATTGCATGCGCAAAGTGTGCAGGATCTTCGTGGCCAGTTAAAACCGGATGAGCCATGCATGGTCTGTGGAAGCCCAGCCCATCCTTTTGTCGATGCCGTCCATGAACATCTGGAACAGAGCCTGAACCAGCTACAGGAGCAACAGTTACGGCAGGCAAAACAGCAGCTCGATCAGCAACTGCAATCTCAGCAGCAGCAACGCATTGAAATGTCTAAAGCACAAACAGTAATTGAGCAACAGCAACAGCGTTGCCAGATCCTGCAAAACCAGATTCAACAATCCTCTGCTGACTGTAAATCTCAACTACTTAAACTGGAAGTGGTTACCGAGCAGCACAATGATCTTCCTACATTCATCCAGTTACTGGCGAATCACACTCAAAGTTTGGTCCAGCAGCTAGAACTATCACAACAGCAGGAACAACAGCTCCAGCAACAATTACAACAATGGCGTCAACAACAACAGCAATTGCACCAATTACAACTGGCTCTACAGCAACGTCAGCAACTCGACCAGCTGATACACCCAGTTTTAAGCATACTGCCCGAGCAGTACCAGTCGCAGCCACCTATGCTCTGCTTACCTCAGTTGCAACGACAAGTAGAGCACCGCATGCAGCACTTGGCAGTACAAAAGCAGCTGGAATCTGACCTGCATCAACAGCAGCAGATATTGGAAAAGAGCCAGTATCAACTACAATTGGAACAGCAAAATTTTGCTCAATTGAGCCAGTCTGTAGAGCAGTTGATTCAGCAAGGCAAAGACCTGCGTCAACAACTGGCTGAACTGACCCAAGAACATGCAGGACAAGTCTACCGTGTCGCTGCAGAATGGCGCAATGCACTAGAGCTACAAGCCAAGACCTTAGAGCAGACTTTAGAACAAAAGCGTCAATGCACGGCGCAGGCCGAAAAACAGTGGCATCAAACCCACTTAAAACTGCAAGAATTTATCAGCCAACTTCAGCAGATCGATCAGCAATTGGCTCAATATCAGCAAGATATTCAGGCATGGCAAGCAGCACATCCTCAAGTGACGGCAGCTCAAATTGAACAATGGCTCAGTATTGATCTGAGCAACCATCAACGCATTCGTCAGAATCTGGCCAACCAGAAACAGGCACTCGAAAATGCCAGAACAGCCTGGCAATTACTTGAAGAACAATATCAGGCCCATTTAAAACTACAGCCAGAACATGAATTTGAGGAAATTGAACAAAAACTTGGCATGCTGCATCAGGAAAAAATAATGCAGCAGGAAGTGCTCAATGAAACTGATGCCAAACTGCGTATGAATGCCAATAATCAAAACACCTATGCCAAATATCAGCAGCAAATTGAGCAGATCAAAGCCGAAGAATACCGTTGGGGTCGTATTTACGACCTGATCGGACATAAGGAAGGTACCAAATTCCAGAAAATTGCCCAGGAACATCATCTGGATATTCTGGTGGAATATGCAAATCAGCAGTTGCAACCGTTGGCACCCCGCTATCAGTTACACCGTATTCCGGATAGCCTGAGTCTGGCGATTATTGATCTGGACATGAATAGTGAAGTCCGCCCTGTGCTGTCCCTATCGGGGGGTGAAACCTTCCTGGTTTCATTGGCTTTGGCTTTGGCGATTGCCAATATGGCCTCCGGCTCCATGAAACTGGAATCACTGTTTATTGATGAAGGTTTTGGTACGCTAGATCCTGCTTCGTTACATATGGTGATGAATGCACTGGATCATTTACAAAGTCAGGGTCGTAAAGTTGTATTAATCTCGCATGTGCAGGAAATGCATGAACGGATTCCGGTACAAATTCAGGTCAAGCCTGTCGGTGCAGGCGCCAGTACCATTCAGATTATAGGTTAACGATGATTCACCCTGCCCCGAACAAGCTCTCGCCCTATTTCAGCCTACAGCTTGAGAGCCTGCGGGGCATCAGTGCCATTGTGGTGCTGTTCAGTCATTGCTTTCAGGCATTTATTGCGCCTTTCGATACCAGCATTTATTCATGGATACGTCTGCTTGGGCAGGCTGCAGTCATGATTTTCTTTGCCTTAAGTGGCTATCTGATCGGCTATTCGATCCAGCACAACATTCATCAGCATGGTCAGTTCAATCTGCACCGTTATGCTCGACAGCGTTGCAGCAGAATTTTACCACCCTTTCTGTTTGCCATGGGGTTGACCCTGGTTCTCTATCTACTCGCTCCACTATTATTTGCCAGCCATACTCATGCTTTTCAACACAGTTTTGGCATGATGATCCGGACTGACTATAATGTAGACATGATGGAATTTTTTGGTTCGCTGCTATTTTTGAATGGCTTTGTAACACCAACGGTTTTAGCCAATGCTGCACTCTGGAGCCTGAGCTATGAAGTGTGGTTTTATGTGCTGGCCGGATTCCTACCTTTTTTAAAAAATTCGGAAATCGCCAAAATCGGATTTTTTATGGTTCTGGCTATACTGTCAGTACTGAACATCCAGTTTTTTATTTATTTTCTGGTCTGGCTCACTGCCTTTGCCTGTTCATTTCGATATATCCAGCTACGTTTTTTAAACCGCTTACAATCGGTCAAACTAGCCCTATTCGGCTTGGCATTTCTAATTGCCTGTTTTGATGCTTACCAGTTTCAGGTGATTGATGAGGCCCAGCAATACAGTGCTGCGAATTTTGTCCCTTTTAATTTCTGTCTGGGTCTGGCCTTTAGCTGCTGGCTGGTACAACTCCAGCATCAACGCAGTCACTATCATCCGGTCTGGGTTCAATCTGCAGACTTTTCCTATACCTTGTATGTCACCCATTTCCCCTTACTTTTATTTATTTTAGGCTGTATTCCGGCAACTTTGGACTATGGTCTGGGCGGAGCAATTTTAGCCTTGCTTGCGAGCATGTGCAGCTTAATAGTTTTTGCCTGGTTAATGGCTAAATGGCTCGAACCAGCCAGAAAAAAAGCGTTATCCAATACCCTGCGATAACGCTTTGCTGCAAAAAACTGACATTAGTAGTTTATACATCTTTTTTAGGCCGTGCGCCAAACAAGGCCGTACCAACACGAACCATGGTAGAACCCGCAGCAATCGCGTCGGTCATATCCGCAGACATGCCCATACTTAAAGTATCCCAATCTTCAGGATGTGCATGCTGAACTTTGACTGCATCAAATAAAACTTTGGCATCAGCAAAGGCTTGAGGATTATTCGGTGCTGGAATCACCATCAAACCACGTAAACGCACATTTGGCAGTTGGCTAATCTGTACGACTAAATCTGCAACCGCATCTGGTCGACAACCATCTTTGGTATCCTGACCATCAATATTCACCTGAATACAGATATTCAGTGCAGGCTGATCATCTCCACGCTGATTGGATAAGCGCTCGGCAATAATCAGTCGATCGACTCCATGCACCCAGGCAAAATTTTCTGCCAGAGCCTTGGTTTTGTTGCGCTGCACATGACCAATAAAATGCCATTCAATGTCCAGCTCTTTCAGGGCCGTGATTTTTTCCAGCGCTTCCTGCAAATAGTTTTCACCAAAAGCATGTTGCCCGGCCTGATACATATCAGCCAGCACGCTACTTGGCTGGGTCTTGGAAACGGCAAGCAGTTGCACCGCATCTGCTTCGCGGCCCGCCTGAATACAGGCAGTTTCAATTTGCATTAAGACCTGATTTCGTGACTGTTGCAACATATTCATTGATGGGGTTCTCATTTCATTCATCTTTTTTTCCCTTGCCCATGAACTAAGTGTTGGTTAAGCTGTGGGAAAGCCTTATTATTCTATCAAAATAATTAACATTTTAATGAACTCGGGGACCTTATGGATATCACAGAATTGTTGGCATTTTCTGCTAAAAATGGTGCGTCGGATTTACACTTGTCTGCGGGCTTACCGCCAATGATTCGTGTCGATGGGGAAGTTCGTCGCATCAACCTGCCAGCATTAGAACACAAAGAAGTGCATAAACTCGTTTATGACATCATGAACGACAAACAGCGCCGTGATTTTGAAGAAAATCTGGAAACTGACTTTTCTTTTGAAGTGCCTGGCGTGGCGCGTTTTCGTGTCAACGCATTTAACCAGAACCGCGGTGCCGGTGCGGTATTCCGTACCATTCCCTCTAAAGTCCTGACCCTTGAAGATCTGGGCATGGGACAGATTTTTAAAGATATCTGTGAATATCCACGTGGTCTGGTACTGGTCACAGGTCCAACCGGTTCGGGTAAATCAACCACCTTGGCGGCGATGCTGGATTATATTAATGACAACCGCTATGACCACATTCTGACCGTTGAAGACCCAATCGAATTTGTGCATCAGTCCAAGAAATGTCTGATTAACCAGCGTGAAGTGCATCGTGATACGCATGGCTTTAATGAAGCATTGCGTTCGGCACTGCGTGAAGACCCGGATATTATTCTGGTCGGTGAGATGCGTGACCTTGAAACCATTCGTCTGGCATTAACTGCCGCAGAAACCGGTCACTTAGTATTTGGTACGCTGCATACCACCTCAGCGGCCAAAACCATTGACCGTGTGATCGACGTATTCCCTGCCGAAGAAAAAGACATGGTACGCGCCATGTTATCTGAATCCCTACAAGCCGTAGTTTCACAGGCTCTACTGAAGAAAAATGGCGGTGGGCGTGTCGCAGCGCATGAAATAATGATCGGTATTCCGGCGATCCGTAACCTGATCCGTGAAAACAAAGTCGCACAAATGTACTCAGCAATTCAGACCGGTGCCAACTATGGCATGACCACGCTGGATCAGACACTAAAAACGCTAGTGTCCAAAGGTTTGATCAGCCCGCAAGTTGCATGTACTGCAGCCAAACAGCCAGAAGCATTTTTATAAAAAAATTGAATTGTATTGGGGTTTATATACATGGATTTTAACGGCTTACTCGATTATATGGTGGAGAAAAAAGCATCGGATCTGTTCATTACTGCCGATGTCGAACCGTCCATCAAGATTAATGGGCAGATTTTACCGATTGGTTCGGTAAAATTACCCGGTGCGGCAGTAGGACAACTGCTCCATTCCATCATGACCGAAAAGCAGCGTAAAGAATTTGCTGACAGTCGTGAATGTAACTTTGCCATCAGCACGCCGGATAAAAGTGCCCGCTTCCGTGTCAGTGCCTTTCAGCAACGAGATCAACCGGGGATGGTGCTGCGTCGGATTGAAACTGTTATTCCCACGATGGATGAACTCAAGTTACCGCCGATTCTAAAAGAACTGGCGATGACCAAACGTGGCATCATTATTTTTGTCGGGGCAACGGGTACCGGTAAATCAACCTCGCTGGCGTCTTTGGTCGGTTATCGTAATGAAAATTCCAAAGGTCATATCATTACCATTGAAGATCCGATCGAATTTATTCACCAGCATAAGGGCTGTATTATCACCCAGCGTGAAGTCGGCATCGATACTGATTCATTTGAAATTGCCCTGAAAAATACCCTGCGTCAGGCACCAGACGTGATTCTGATCGGTGAGATCCGTTCACGTGAAACCATGGATTATGCGATTGCCTTTGCCGAAACCGGTCATCTGGTCTTTGCTACCCTGCACGCCAACAACGCCAACCAAGCGATTGACCGGATTATCCATTTCTTCGAAGCAGACCGACATAATCAGCTGTTCATGGACTTGTCCCTGAACATGAAAGCCATTGTGGCACAGCAACTGATTCCAACCATCGATGGTAATGGTCGCCGTGCAGCGATTGAGATTCTGATTAACTCACCACTGATTGCCGACTTGATTCGTAAAGGTGATGTGCATGAGATCAAGGATCTGATGAAGCGTTCCCGTGAACTGGGCATGCAGACCTTCGATCAGGCGCTCTATGATCTGTATAAAGCCAAACAGATCAGCTATAAAGATGCGCTGAAACATGCGGATTCACCAAATGACTTGCGTCTGCAAATCAAGCTCTCAGAAGAAGGTGGCAGCCACTTATTACGTGCGCATTCCAATATTACTTTTGATGGTCAGTCCTGATCATCTTGAAGGCATAAAAAAACAGGCTTCGCATGAAGCCTGTTTTTTTTGTTTGAACCAACGCTCAAATTATTTTTTACGGAACACTTCCTGACAGGCAGGCGCATCGCAATAACCATACAGATTCAGTGAGTGACCGGTTAATTCAAAACCAAATTTTTCAGCAACGTCATGCTGCTCTTTTTCAATCGTGTCATTAATAAATTCAACAACTTTGCTGCAATTTAAACATACTAGGTGATCGTGGTGATCTTCCTGCATAATTTCAAAAACTGAATGATTATTTTCAAAATTATGACGTTCGATGATGCCCGCTGCTTCAAACTGCGTTAACACACGATACACAGTTGCTAAACCTACATCTTCGCCCTGATCGAGTAAAGTCTTGTAAATATCTTCCGCACTTAAATGATGTTGTTTTGAATTTTCTAGTAATTCTAATATTTTAATTCGTGGAAGGGTAACTTTCAGCCCAGCTTTTCGTAAATCTTGGTTTGAAATAGTCATGTAAAAAGGTCTCTCAACAAAATCAAAGTTGGAATATGCAACAAAGTTTAGATGCAGTATGATCTATCCTTGGATCAAATGCATCATAATTAATTTGGGATAGTTTAGCAAAATGCAAAAAATCATGTTGACGTTATTCGTCACTTCATTGCTCGTCGGCTGTTCGACATTAGGTGTTTATAAAGTAGATATTCCACAAGGAACCCCTTTAACCCAAGCACAAGCCGCTAAAATTCAGGTGGGAATGAGCCATCAACAGGTGCGTTTCTTACTGGGCAGTCCAACAGTAAGCGATCCACTGAATCCTTTACGTTGGGACTACATCTATAACTATACCCCAGGAACCTACGCTAAAAAAGCCAAGATCCCGGCAGCCCAAGGCCAGCATTTGAAAATCTACTTTAACCAGTCTGGTATCGTAGAACGTGTTGAAGGTCTGGAGACGATTCCAGAATCTCAACCCGGCTTACCAGGATCAAAAGAAGCAATTTTAAATGCTCCTCCACTATAGTCGGTTTCTCATGAAAAAGCCCCTGAATCATCAGGGGCTTTTTTGATTAAGCTGATTGATTGAGCAGATCATTGAGGCTACTGCTCATTCAAGCCGCTTTCTATTCGGAAGACGGTTTCAGCTTTCTTAAAAGATTGCCTCTGGCATAACGACCCACAGGATTTTTCTCGGCGCGTTTACGTCGGATATCTTTAGGATTGATGGTCAGTGCTCGGTAAATTTCTACCCGATCCCCTGCTGCCAGTGGCTGCTGATGATCTTGCAAACGCACGCCAAAAATGCCCAAAGATAAGGGTTCAGGCAATTCGACCTGCTCACGTATTCCACTTTGCTCAATCGCATCCAGTGCCGTCATGCCGGGCTGAAATGGCACGGCTAGATGAAATTGTTTTTCTGGCGTCGCATACGCTACCCAGATCATCGCCTCACTCATCAGACGAATTGTCCCAAGACAGCAATGATTGCCAGAATAATCCCGACAGGTAACACCACGCGTACTGCAATACGCCAAATGTTATAAAATGCTTCAGAGCTGAAATTCATTGATTTACGCAAATGACTGATCTTCATGATCCAGCCGGCAAATAATGCATAGATCAAACAAATCAATAAGCCCCAGACTAACAACACCACATTGAAAATTGGACTTAGATTTGGAATAGCCCAGATCAGCGTGACCGCCGCCACAATTGCCCATTGAATTGCAGGATGAAGCTGGCGTTGCTGTAATTGTTCACGTGCCATTTGCAGCATTAATGCGGCAGCTGCCACCATTGCTGCGACCAGAGTAAATGCAGGAATTTGTGCTTGTATGGCAAAGAAAGCAAATGCAATGACAGCAACTAGCTGCGCAATCCAGATCGGCAATACCGTCTTGCTGGCGACATCCTGTTGTTGTACAGCGCTCAGGCTAGATTGCCAGTACAAGCCCATGCCCAGACCACTTGCGACCAAAGCCAATACGGTGGCATTGCCCCATTCCGAGAACTCGACTGGTGTGACTTGCCATGCAGGTAGCGCAGTTCCCATCACATTGGCCAGAACCAGAGACGCCAGCACACCAATCGCTGTAACCACTAATAAAATTTGACGTGGCAGCAGTGACAAGGCCAGCGCAGCAATTGCCAATCCGATCAACAGAAGATTCGGTGTAAGATCAAGTGCAGCAACCGCCAGAACATTACTGGCATTGTTCAGCATGGCACCTGCCAAAAACGGAATAAAGATCACACTTAACCAGCCGACAATACGCCATTTCTGTGACGCATCAGCTTCACGGGTCAGCGTCGACAGCGCCTGTAATGGCGTTGTTTTAGAGCGCTTGGCCAAAGCAATTTCCAAGTAGCAGACTGGAAGCGCCAGAATCAGCATGGTGGCCAACCAGAGCATCCAGAAATCCAGCTGACGATCAATCTGTATACCGGTTATCGGTGCGAGCGTCGCGATGATAATAAACGATAAACAGAAAGCCATCAGCGGCGATAACCATTTTGACATAGCATTGTCCTGCATGATGCATTCCTATAAAAATCTAGCGCTATTTTGCCTTGTGAAGCGGTGAAAATCAAAAACAAAAAGCAAACCACCATGACAGTGATTTGCTGCGCAAAAATTATAATTAGATTTTAATTTTTGTTATCTCGTTACGTCTTTTATTATGAAAAGAAACGAGCGAACCAGTTTTTACCTGTTTTCTTTTCTTTTTCCTTGATGATCCCCATCATATTTTCTTTCACGGCACCGACATAATCGGCGTCATCATGCTGAATATGGTTAATCAGCCATTTCGATAATACTTCGTGCAGCTCTGATTCAATGGACTGTCCCAGTTCAAAACGGTCACGATAAGACTCGATTTTTTTAATAAACAGGTCATGCACACGTTTATGCGGCACCCGATATTTATAGCCGGCTTCTTCCTGAAGAGATTCCTCAAAGGTGAAATGCGACTGGGTATAATCAATAATATTGTCGAGAATCTGTTTAATACGGGCACGCTCGGTATTGGCATCAATTCCATCAATTTCGTTGATATAATCGAGAATTCGTTTGTGCTGATCGTCAATCACATCGATACCAGTATTATAATCTGGAACCCATTTCATTTTCATTACGACCACCTATAAATATTAAGGACTTATAACGTGAAAATGAGCATATAGCGTATTGATTCAAATAAAAATGAAGCAAATTAGTCGGCTTTCCGCCTAAATACGGCTTTTTCATTTTAAGTTTCTGTTATATATAATTAAAAATAATTTATCCTGAGTAAAAGGCTAAGATATTAATTAACCAAAATCCGCAATAAACCTTTATTTATTATTAGATTTTTTCTTATTTTTTAAATATAAAAAAACGGAGTTTAAACTCCGTCTTTAATCGCATTTCAATATTGATCAGCTCGCGTGACGCGTTTTAAGGAAGGATCAAGACGTTCACGTTCCAGACGTTCAACATGCGTCAACTGAGAACGTACTTTCGCCCCATGCTGAAACAGGATCATTTCACCGGGCTGGAAGGCAGTCCATTCTTCATTCTGGGTCAATGGTTCAGTGGTAATCACTGCGACGCGATCTTCAGGGGTCGTGACCTGACTAAAGTCCACTTCGACATCAATATCAATCAGCTGAGCCGGTCTAAACGGGTATTCACGTACCAGCCAGTGGAGTTTAGTAATCGCATAGCTAAACAGCGCCTGACCATTCGACAGGCAGAAATTAAAGGTGCCATGCTCCGCGATTGCAGGTGAAATTTCAGCTAGAAGATCGAAAACCTGATCCAGTTTCGGCTCATGATAGCCAAAGCGTTTCACCAGTTGATCCAGCAGGTAACAGAAGACACGCTCACTGTCGGTATTTCCGACTGGGGTAAAGCGCCCTGACAGTTCAGGAAAATAATCATATAAATCGCCATTATGGGCAAAAATCCATTGCCGCCCCCAAAGTTCACGGCTAAAAGGATGCGAGTTTTCCAGATTAATTTTGCCTTGGGTCGCTTTACGGATATGGGCAATCACATTGCGTGATTTGATTGGATAATTACGTACCAGCTCGGCAATCGGTGATTCAATCGCGGACTGGTTATCGACGAACAGACGGCAGGCTTTATCTTCAAAGAAAGCAATCCCGAAACCATCCGCATGATCAGAGGTAATGCCCGCCCGCTGGGAAAACCCGCGAAAAGAAAAAGTAATATCCGTCGGGGTGGCACAATTCATTCCGAGCAGTTGGCACATGGTCTGGTTTCAGCTCTCTATTTACTTAGAAGCTTATTGTGCATGACTGTCCCAGTCATTTCAAATAGGTGGCTATAAGAAATCCAAATAAAAAAGAGTCTCTATTGAGACTCTTTTTCGCAAAAATTGGCTTAAGAACGATGCGGATTGGCACGATTGGTAATGAGGGTGCCCACACCATGATCGGTGAAAATTTCTAGTAAGCTGGCATGAGGTACACGGCCATCCACGATATGTGCACTTACGACGCCGCCTTTTACCGCATCCAGCGCACAACCGACCTTTGGAATCATGCCGCCATAAATCACGCCAGTTTCGATCAGACGATCGACTTCTTGAGTGGTCAAACCAGTCAACAGGTTTTTATTTTCATCCAAGACACCGGTGATATTGGTGAGTAGAATCAGTTTTTCTGCACCTAGGGCTTCAGCGACTTTACCAGCGACCAAATCAGCATTGATATTATAGGTATTGCCTTCTTCATCGACACCTAGCGGGGCAATGACTGGAATAAAGTCACTATTGGTAAACATTTCCAGAACATCGGTTTTCACGCCAACGACTTCACCGACCAGACCCAGATCAATTTGCTCAACTGAACCATCTTCAGCCACTTTTTCCATCAGCAGCTTTTGCGCACGAATCAGGTTGCCGTCTTTACCGGTAAGACCAATCGCACGACCACCATGCTGGTTAATTAGGTTCACGATAGATTTGTTAACGCTACCGCCAAGTACCATCTCGACTACTTCCATGGTCGCAGGATCAGTCACGCGCATGCCGTCAATACGGTCTGATTCGCGGCCCAGCTGTTTCAGCATGGAATCGACTTGCGGGCCACCACCATGTACCACGATCGGATTAATACCGACTGTTTTTAATAATACGATATCACGTGCAAATGAACTTTCCAGCTCAGGATCGGTCATCGCGTTACCGCCGTATTTTACCACCAGGGTTTTACCCGCAAAGCGTTGAATATACGGCAAAGCTTCTGTCAAAATCTGTGCTTTGTCGATGCCTGTTTGTTGATTTGGCATTCGCCTCTCCTTATTGAGCATCTAAAATGTCTTGAGCGATCTCTGGATAACGGTCACGCAACATGGCTACAAACAGATGACGAATTTCATTTAGACCTTGGGCATTATTGGCATCAAAGCGCACTGTGAAATACTCACCTGTATTGGATGCTCGAATGATGCCAAAACCATCCTCAGAATCAAGACGTATCCCATCAATTTTACTGATTTGCGCATTAATTCTTGCGGATTGTTGTTCAACGAAGTTTAAAAGCTCAACAGGACGTACTTGACGCGTTGAAATATAAAGATCTTCAGTACCATGTCGTTTTGGATAAGCCGCCAAGGCCTGCGCGAGAGTTTGCCCCGTTTGGTCGAGATATTCCATGACTCTGAGCGCTGCATAGAGGCCATCATCATAGCCCCAGCCGCGACCATCATTAAAGACATAATGTCCGGCATATTCCCCACCAAAAATCGCCTGATGCTGAGACTGGTTCAGATAAGTTCTGAGAAATGAACTGCCGGTACGAATCATCACCGGTTCCCCGCCCAGACGTTGCACTGTATCGCGAACCAGAGTTGAACATTTCACATCATAAACAAATTGGCGTGGTGCTGAATCGCTTAGGCAAATTTCGGCAAACAGACATAATAACTGATCGGCTGTGATAATCTGACCCTGTTCATCAACCAGAACCAGGCGATCGCCATCACCGTCCAGGGCAATACCGAGATCAGCCTGCTGTTGCATGACAGTTTGGCGTAAAGTCTCAAGATGTTTGTCCTGCGAAGGATCCGGCGCATGATCCGGAAAATGTCCATTGGCCTCACAACGTAAAGCAGTCACTTCACAGCCCATTTTTCTGAGTACCAAGTCGGCACAACGTCCGGCGGAGCCATGCAGACCATCCAGAATCACTTTAAATGAGCGCTTTAATTGAATATCTTCTAATATTCCCTGCTGATACTGCAGGCAAAACTCTGGAATAATCTGATGCGGCAGTTCGGCTAAACCAAGTAGCTGGCTATCGCAATGCGACTTTGCCAGTTGGGCCACCTGTTGAATCATCTCAGGACAAGGTGGTTCACCATCAATAATCCATTTAATCCCATTATCTTCTTTAGGATTATGACTGGCGGTGACCATAATGCCATTGCCATCAAACTGGCGTGCGGTGAAATACAGCATCGGGCTGGAACAACAGCCTATAATAGTGGCTTCCAGCGAATAGTCTTTAAAAATACGGGCAATGATGTCGGCAAAAGCCGGACTACTGATGCGTGCATCATAACCAATGGCGACACATGTCTGTCCCACAGCCTGATACTGCTGAGCTAAACCGTGGGCAATTGCATCAATGATCCCGGCACCTAATAGACTGACTTTACCGCGTATGTCATAGGCACGAAAGATATGCATGGGGAATGGATGATTCATAGATCCCATAAAACTGTCTTTTCACTATTCGTTAAAATAAGGAGATTTAAAATGATGATTTCATCATAATGACTTTAAACATTTGTTTTTGTTTTAAGACTCGCTATTTTTAAACGATTTCAATGTAACAATCAATTATAAAAATATAATCTACAACTTTAGAATTATAGGGTTCTTGTAATTAAACAATGATTATTTAATTATATTTATTTTGAGTTTCATCTGATTAGATATTTGATCACTACATAAATTTTTAGATTTAAATAATTCTACTTGGCCGAAAAATAAGGTTTTATTTTTTAAATATATTTCAACCCACTCATTTTTTTTAATATTTAATCTAATCAACTAAAAATGGCTTACATCCAGTTAATGAATGTAAACCATTATTAAAACTTAGTTTTTACCCGTATGACCAAAACCGCCAGCACCGCGTTCAGTCGCTTCGAATTCATTCACCAGATCGAATTCAGCTTGTACCACAGGAACCAACACATACTGCGCCAAACGTTCACCTGGCTCTAAGCTGAATGCCGTCTGACTACGGTTCCAAACGGATACCATCAATTCACCCTGATAATCAGAATCAATTAAACCTACCAGGTTACCCAACACGATCCCATGTTTATGGCCCAAACCCGAACGTGGCAAGATCAGACCAGCAAATGCAGGATCTTCAATATAGATTGCTAAACCAGTTTTTACCAAAACCGTTTGGCCTGGTTCAATGATTGTGGTTTCTGCAACACACGCACGCAAATCCAGCCCCGCTGAACCTGTCGTAGCATAAGTCGGTAATGGCCATTCCTGACCAAGACGCGAGTCAAGGACTTTCACCTGAACTTTCATGTATTCATTCCTGTTGTTTCATTTAAAATAAGTGACAGCGCTGCACCTTATCGTTTGATGAGGTTACGCAAATTATCAAGATAATGTTGGGCTTGTAATTTCGGATCGATGTTGCTTGCCAGCTTTTTCTTACGACCTAACCATTCCAGCTCATCTTCTGGTAATTCATCCAGGAAACGGCTTGGGGTCATTTGCTTCATCTGCCCGCCCGCCTTGCGCTGTTCTGCCAAAGTAATGGTCAAGCCCTGACGTGCACGGGTAATACCCACATACATCAGACGGCGTTCCTCTTCGACCGTTTCTGCAGCGATCGAGTTTTTATGTGGCAGAATTTCTTCTTCCAGCCCGATCAGATAGACATAAGGAAATTCCAGACCTTTAGACGCATGCAAAGTCAATAAATTGACTTTATCGGTGTCCTCTTCTTCCTGCTGCTGCTCGAGCATGTCCAGCAGCACCATTTTACGAATCACACTTTCAATATTTTTTTCATCAACATCTTCAGCGCGGTTAATCAGGCTTTGAATGCTGCTATAGAGCACTTCGATATTGTCGAGCTTGGTCTTTTCCTGCGCTGGTGTGGCTGCAGTTTCCTTGATGTAATCGATATAACCGGCTTCAATCATCATCTGGCGGATAATTGGCACTGGTTCATCATCATCCAGTAAATTGCGGGTAAAACCCTCAATAAAATCGGCAAACTCAGCCAATTGAGTCGTGGCCTTTTTCGGAATCGCCATGGTCAGACGCTGATCCGCAGCCGCAGCCAGAAGCGACAGATTATTTTCCTGAGCAAATAGACCGAGCTTTTCCAGCGTTACCGGACCAATTGCCCGTTTTGGCGTATTGATAATTCGTAAAAATGCACTGTCATCTTCAGGGTTAATGATCAAGCGTAAATAGCTCATCATGTCCTTGATTTCGGCACGTGCGAAGAAGGACTGTCCGCCAGATAATTTATACGGAATCTGCATCTGGCGCAGATGGGTTTCTAAAATACGCGCTTGGAAATTGCCGCGGTACAACACCGCATAATCTTTCCAGCTTTTACCGTTCATCAATTTATGCGTGATCAGGTCTTTAACCACGCGTTCTGCTTCATCATCATCATTGCGGCAGGTAATCACACGGATCACTTCACCATGGCCTTTGTCCGACCAAAGCTTTTTATCAAAAATATGCGGATTATTACCAATCACGGTGTTGGCTGCTTTGAGAATACGACTGGTCGAACGATAGTTCTGTTCCAGTTTAATCACTTTTAAATTAGGAAAATCCTGCTGCAGCAAGGCCATATTTTCCGGTTTAGCACCACGCCAGGCATAAATCGACTGGTCATCATCGCCTACGGCGGTGAACTGTCCCATCACGCCAACCAGTAATTTCACCAGAATATACTGCGCCGTATTGGTATCCTGATATTCATCGACCAGCAAATAACGCACGCGATTTTGCCATTTGTCACGAACTTCGGCATTTTCCTGCAGCAAGCGCGTTGGCATCACAATCAGGTCATCAAAATCCACGGCGTTATAGGCACGCAAATTACGTTCATATAATTGATATAAATGCGCAAACTGCACATCTTCGGCAGTTTCACAGGTGGTATGTGCCTGCTCGGGTGGAATCAGATCATTTTTCCAGTCCGAGATCATTTTCATGGCTTTGGCAATCAGTTCTTTGCTTTCTGCACCGGATAAATTGTCACGCTGCATCAGATCCATCAGAATGCGTTTACAGTCGTCAGCATCCAGAATCGAGAAATTATTTTTCAGTGGGGTATGTTTCAACTCCAGGCGCAGCATATTCAGGCCAAAAGTATGGAAGGTCGAAACTGAAACGCCTTTACTTTCTTCACGCGTCAACAATTTGCTGACACGCTCTTTCATCTCACGTGCTGCTTTGTTGGTAAAGGTCATTGCGGTAATACGATGTGCGGGAATCCCGCAATGCTTGACTAAATACGCGATTTTTCGCGTGATCACTGAAGTCTTGCCTGAACCCGCTCCTGCAAGTACTAACAAGGGTCCTTGAGTGTATTTCATGGCTTCAAGTTGCTTGTCATTTAACTGACTGGCGAGTGACATATGGCTTCCTCTTCTAGATTCGGCTCCGATTATAGTCATCTCTGCGTCAGTTGCCTAATTTAAAATACGATTAATCAGATCAATATTCAGATATAAAAAAACCACCCGAAGGTGGTTTTTTCTTAAGCGTTCAAGAATTATTGAACTGCATATACCGCGATTTCTACACGACGGTTTTGCTCTTTACCTGCGGCAGTTGTATTGTCTGCAATTGGGTTCGCTGAACCTAAACCTTGAGCATTAATACGTGTACGTGAAACACCTTGGCCTGCCAAGTAAGTCGCTACAGAGTTTGCGCGTGCTTGAGACAATGGCAAGTTAATTGAGTCATTACCCGTGCTGTCTGTATAACCAGTTACAAGAATACCGCTCTTGTTATCTTCAGTTAATACTTGCGCTACTTTGTTCAAAGTGCCATAAAAGTTTGGTTTGATATTTGACTTGTTCGTGTCAAATGTAATGCTGCCCGGCATCACAAGGTTAATCGAACCATCTGCATTACGGTTAACGTCTACACCAGTACCAGCTGTTGCTTGACGTAATTTTTTCTCTTTGTTATCAAGATACACACCCGCTGCACCACCAACAACAGCACCAATCGCTGCTGCACGGTTATTTTGACGGCTGGTATTCGCATTGCCTTTAGAAACACCGTAACCTGCTGCAGCACCAATTAAAGTACCTAGAGCAGCTTTATCATATTCCACACCACCGATGTTATTACCAGTTGATTGACAACCTGTAAGTGCTACGGCCCCTGCTACAGCTGCTGAAATGACTAGTGCACGCATCGCATGACTCCTTGTTGTATGCTTTGTTGTTAAGCGAGATAATGATTTAAATTGAATGGGCTAACCATTGAATTTTTGTTAATAATAAATCGTTTAGTAATATTTTGTAATGTTTATATGTAACTAAAACCAAGTAGTTCGTCACAATATCTTCATAGTTTCCTGTTTAGGCTTTTTTATTTGCCTAACTGTCTCTATATTACTCAAAATATGAAAAAATTTAAGTGATTAATCTCTGGGGACTGTTTGGATATGTCATCGAATAGCAACAAGCAACCGACTTTAAAAAAACTGGCGCGTGGCCTGACGGTCACATCCGTCATGACGGGCAGTACTTTTTTTCATGGCCCCCCGGTGCTGGCCTTGGGTTTAACCAAACTTTTTAAAAAATCCGCAAAAGTGGATGAAACCAATATCAAGATTACCAACAGCTGGTTAGGGGTCAACAACTGGCTAATTGAGCATGTGCTGAAAAATACCGAATGGCAAATCAGTGTAGATGAATCACTGGATTTGAATATGCAGGGCCGTTATTTGATGACCTGTAATCATCAAAGCTGGGTCGATACCACGGTCAACCAGTACTTCGGTCTGACCCGTATGCCCCTGACGCGTTTCTTTACCAAATGGGAACTTATTTTTATTCCTTTTGTTGGTCAGGCCTTTAAAATCTTGGGCTTCCCGATGATGAAGCGGCATAGCAAGGAACAGATTGCTAAAAATCCTGCACTGAAATATCGGGATATGGAAGAAGCACGCAAATCTTGTGAACAGTTGATCAGTCAGCCTTTTACCCTGTTAAATTATCTGGAAGGCACGCGTTTTACCCAAGAAAAGCATGATCAGCAGCAGTCACCCTATACACATTTACTGAAACCTAAAGCCGGTGGTCTGGCATTGGCGCTCAGTATTCTCGGCGATAAAATTGATGCGCTGGTCGACATGACCATTGTTTATCCTGACGGTATTCCGGGCTATGGTGAATTTTGGTTAGGTGAAGTGCCACGTATTGCGGTAAATTTAAGAAAAATTGATATTCCTGACTGGGTGCTCGGTGGCAATTATGAAGATGATGCTGAATACCGTGCACGTTTCCAGAAATGGATAGATCAGATCTGGACTGAAAAAGATCAGCTCATCGCACAAATGCAGCAGAACTTTGCCCAAGCCCCGATCGGATCTGTAACTGAGTAATTATGAACAACGACAACCCGGACATTACCTCCAGCTCATTTAAATTTGTTCGTAAAGGAACATGGGGCTGGAAAATTGCACTGATTTACGACATTTTCATGATGGTTTTAATCATCATCAATCTGTTCTGTCTCAGTGCCAACGCCATTTTAATGAGCGATTTTGGTCAGTGGTTGTTTGACTTCATTCGTTTACCGGAAATCTTGCAGTTTTATAAAAGTGATTTACGCCCTTGGGTCATCATTACCGAGGGCTGGTTTACCACTTTCTTGGTCTGTGAATTACTGGCACGCTGGGTCATCGCAATTGTCCTGCGTCATCATCGACGCTGGTGGTTCTTCCCTTTTGTGCACTGGTATGAAATTTTATCCATTATCCCTCAGCTACGTTTCCTGCGCCTGCTGCGAGCCGTCGCGATTGGCTACAACCTGCATAGCCATGGTTATAAAGTAATTCCCAATCGCTGGTATCGCCAAGGCAACTTTTATTACAACATGCTGATGGAAGAGCTTTCTAGTCGAGTGGTACTGACTGTACTGGACGGTATTAAACGTGAACTGACCACGAGCACATCACATAAACAGTTAATTGATGATTTGGTGGAACATCATCGTAAATTACTGGCCATTGCCTTGGCAGATATCTTGCAGGAATCTTTAGGCAAGGAATTACAGTCACAACGTTCCATGATCGCTAAAAATGTAGGGCAAGTAGTGAATCAGGCGATTGAAGACACTCCTGAATTGACCCAATTATTACGTTTGATTCCAATTGTGGGCAGCCGGATTGAACAGCAAATTCAAAGTATTGGTCAACGCCTGGGTGAAAATATCACGCAAGGACTGATTGAACCATTTACCCACACAGGTCAAAAAGAAAATCCGACTTTTACCCTAATTTCAGATAAAATCAGCCAGATTCAGATTGAACATAATCCACATATTGATAAATTGGTCGAATCGGCTGTTTTTGAAACACTTGAAGCAATCCGAAAACAGGTGAAAGTCAAACAGTGGCAACAGATTTTAGAAGAACATGAGCAAAATCAGAGCTCAATAGATAAGTAAAGTTTAAAGTACAGAATCAGATCAATCCGTCCGGTTCTGTTCGCATAAAAAAATAACTGAGATCGCTAGAGAATTACTGCAATTTGTTCTAGGATTTGCACTATTTACAACATTGCTTCGACACCAAACCAGCACGTCAGAAGTATTTAAGGAAGAATTATGGCTGATATACGGATAAAAGGCAGAATGGTCAATGCGATACGCATTAGCCTAGATACCAATGATCATGATGCAATCCGCCAGCAACTTAGCCCAAAATTACAAGCAGCGTTTCCACCCGGCACTTTGGCAGTCATTGAAAGTTCAGTTGAACAGGAACTCATTGCGCTGATCCAACTATTAATCAGTCTGGATGTACAGCCTATGGCTGTTACTGAAGGCTTACTTGGAGATCAGGCGCGCGCCATTCAGTTCCCGGTACTGCCACCTGATCGACAGTTAGAAGAAATTAAAGCCACCAAAGAACAGGTGGTGGAAGTTAAACCAGAACCTACAGCGGTGAATGATAATCAAGCACCTGCTGCTCCGATCGTCGCGCATATCACCTCATATCATGATGAAATCCTGCGTACCGGCCAATGTATCGTGCAGCATAATGGCGACATTATTATTAATGCCGGTATCAACAGTGGCTCAGAAGTGATTGCTTCAGGCAATATTCATGTTTATGGCAGCGCACGTGGTCGGGTCATTGCGGGTGCGGGTGGCAATACTGCAGCACGCATTTTCTGTCATAGTCTCGAAGCAGAACTGATTTCAATTGCAGGAACCTATTGTGTGGCGGATGATATTCCACCGCATGTAGTTAAAAAATCTGTGCATATTTACTTGAATGATCAACTAGAGCTTGTATTTGAAGCTCTACAATTTTAATGTATAAATAAACACCAAAAACCCCATTTTAAACAGGGTATTTGAACCATAACAGGAGTGGATTCGGTGGCGAAAATTGTTGTCGTAACGTCAGGCAAAGGTGGTGTAGGTAAAACTACAACGAGTGCATCTTTTGCAACAGGTTTAGCCCTACGCGGTCACAAAACTGTTGTTATTGATTTTGATGTAGGTTTACGTAACCTTGATTTGATTATGGGCTGTGAACGCCGTGTAGTTTATGATTTTGTGAATGTTTTAAATAACGAAGCACGATTACAACAAGCACTGATTCGCGATAAAGATATTGAAAATTTATATATTTTACCTGCATCACAAACACGTGATAAAGATGCCTTAACCGATGAAGGTGTTGCTCGTGTAATGGATGAACTTTCGCAGGAATTTGATTATATTATCTGTGATTCGCCTGCCGGTATTGAGCGTGGTGCTATTTTGGCCATGTATCATGCGGATGAAGCCATCATTGTGACCAACCCTGAGATTTCTTCAGTACGTGACTCTGACCGTATCATTGGTATGCTCGACAGTAAAACTAAAAAAGTAGAACAAAACGAAGGTCGCATTCGTAAGCATCTGTGTATTACCCGTTTCAATCCGGAACGTGCCGATAAACAGGAAATGCTAACGATTGATGATATTTCTAAGGATATTTTACGTGTACCGACCTTGGGCGTTATTCCTGAGTGTCCAAGCGTTTTACAGGCATCGAATGAAGGTAAGCCGGTGATTCTTTTCACTGAAGCTTCTGCAGGTCAGGCCTATGATGATCTGGTTGCGCGTTTCCTTGGCGAAGAGCGTCCTTACCGTCATATCGAGGTAAAACCTAAGGGCTGGTTAGCACGACTATTTGGAGCGTAGACATGGCAGGATTCTGGAGTAAACTTTTTAGTGGCGAGGATAAACCATCAAGCGCACGGACTGCTAAAGACCGTTTGAAGGTGATCGTTGCATCCGAACAAGGCTTGGGTCGTCGCTTGAGCCAGGACAAAATTGACCAGATGAAGACTGAAATCATGCAAGTGGTCAATCGTTATGTTCGCGGTGTCGATGAACAGCATATTCAAATGCAGGTCCGTTCTGAAGCCAATATTGAAATGCTTGAAATGAATATCAATTTACCTGAAGAACGATAATCTGATTTTTGATTGGTCAAGTAAATTGATTCAAGGCAAAATATGAGAGTGGTAGAAATAGTAGTTTAGCTATATTCCGCCCACTTGAAGCATAGCTTCAAGTCTTGCGACTAGGCAAAGCAGTGCTTTGCTAATCTAGTCTCATATTTTGCCTTTTTTCATGCCGAAAAAACTACATTAGATCAAGGAAATTGCGATGGCATTATCTCAACCAGCGACCTTTAACGAAGAATGGTCAGATGAGCGTGTATTTGCCTACCTGAACCAGCTTCCTCCTGCAGGTGTTAATGCTGATTTTCACGTGCTCTATCATGCTTTCAAGCATATGCGTCCATTTGATTATGAACGCCTGTTGACGAAATTTGTCGCTGATGGCCGTGATGTCAATGCAACCAATCCGGAAGGCCAACGCATTCATGACGTGATTGCCACCTACCCACGTCAAAGTGCCGAGTTTCTGGATGTATTGGCAAAATTTGCCTGAGTCAAAAATACATAAAAAAGCCTGCTTTGAAAGCAGGCTTTTTTATTGAAGATATACTGAAACTAAACCAGAATTTCGCGTTTGCCGTTGGCGCCCATGCCGCTGACAATGCCGTTTTCTTCCATCTGGTCAATGATCCGCGCAGCACGATTATAGCCCAGACTGAATTTTCTCTGTAAGGATGAAGTGGAAGCCTTACGGGTTTCTAGTACAAAAGCCACACACTGGTCATACAGTGCATCGCGGTCTGATCCACCGTCGCCACCATCTTCAAAACCGCGACCCGATGGCTCTTCATCAAACGGTGTCAGGATCTCGTCGACATAGTTTGGTGAACCACGTTCACGCCATGCATCACAGATCCGGTTTACTTCATCATCGGCAATAAATGCACCATGCACACGCTCAGGTTCAATTTTACCCGGGCCCAAGAACAGCATGTCACCATGACCGAGCAAGTCTTCAGCACCACCCGCATCCAGAATGGTACGCGAATCGATCTTGGAGTTGACCCGCAATGCAACACGCGTCGGAATATTGGCTTTGATCAAACCGGTGATTACGTCTACTGATGGACGCTGGGTCGCAAGCAACAGGTGAATACCAGCAGCACGTGATTTTTGTGCCAGACGGGTAATCATTTCTTCAGCTTTTTTACCCACCTGCATGATCATATCCGCGAACTCATCCGCAACAATCACAATAGAAGGCAACGGTGTTAAGCGCGGCGCACGCTCACCCACAACAGAATCGCTGGCTTTCCAGGTTGGATCGATCAGGTCTTCACCATTGGCAATCGCCTCTTCCACTTTGCGGTTATAGTCGCTCAGTTTACGGATTTTCAGGAAAGACATCAGTTTATAACGACGTTCCATTTCATTGACACACCAGTTCAATGCGCTGACCGCATCTTTCATATCGGTAACTACAGGCGTCAACAAATGTGGAATATCGTTATAGTTCGCCAGTTCCAGCTGCTTCGGATCGATCAGAATAAGACGCAATTCATCCGGTGTATATTTCAGCAACATCGATAGAATCATCGAGTTGACCGCCACCGATTTACCGGAACCTGTGGTTCCTGCCACCAGCATATGCGGCGCTTTACCCAGATCAGCAATCACCGGATTACCGGAAATATCCTTACCCATTGCCATGGAGAGGATGCTATTCGGATCAGTGAAGGCTGGAATGGTCAAAAGTTCGATCAAACGGACCATTTCACGGGTACTGTTTGGTACTTCAATTCCGATATACGGTTTGCCCGGAATGACTTCAACCACACGCACCGATGCCATCGACATCGAACGTGCCAAATCACGCGAAATATTCGTCACTTTAGAGGCTTTTACTCCTGGCGCCAGATCCAGTTCAAAACGTGTCACGACTGGGCCTGGCTGTGCTTCTACCACTTTGGCTTTGACGTTGAATTCTTGCAACTTGATTTCAAGCAATTCAGATAAACGTGCCAGCTGCTCTTCAGTAAAATTCACTTTTTTATTCGGATCGACTTCATCCAGTAAATCCAGACCTGGAAGCGGTGATAAATCTTTTCGGCGCTCCACCACCTGCATGGCACGTGACATCGGACGGCCTGAAGCATCAGTTAAAGGAGCATCAAAATCAAACTCGTCTTCATCTTGTGGTTTACCAGCCGTTTCTTGCCAGGCTTCTACAAATTCTTCTTTAGATAAAGCCTCGCGTACTGCTGCATGAGTTGCAGAAGGAGGAGATACTGGTTGCTCTATACCCTGATGCTGAATTGGTGCCTGAACAAAAGCAGAAGATTGGGCATAGCTTGATGCACGTACTGGTTGGCTTGGCTCATCTTCTTCAATCAGTAAATCACCCAGGTCATCCAGATCGGCCTGTAATGCGCTATTTTTCACGACATGTGCCGTTGTCATAGACGCCATGACAGGTGCAACATTGGTCATGTCTTCTACAATTCTTGCCGTCTTTTCGGCTGGCGCTGTATTGAATGGACTATGCACATCGGTCGCAGTTTTGCCTTGCGGAACTGCAGCCAGAAGTTCATCAAAGATTTCATCATCATCCCAGTCCAGGCCTGTATGTGGAGCCGATGCGGTTCTGGTGTGAGCATGAGTCTGTGCTGAAACAGGTTGAGGAGCGGTTATATGTGAGACTGGAGAATTAAGCTGTTCTTCTTCGGCTGCTTTGAGTAAGGCATCAATATCCTGTTTATGGCGCTGATCTTCATTTGAATGTAAGGCACGCCACACCTCGCCTGTCGCTACCACACGATCCGGCTGTTGAGGCACTTGCTGTACTTGCTTAAATGTCTCGACTGGCTCAGGAGCCTGCTGCTCAGCCTCAGGAATATCCTCATAAAACTGCGGTTGTTGTGATTCTTTATCGGCAAAATCATCAAATAAGCGTTCAGCCACCTGATCGCGCACCACCGGATCTATTTCTACCAGTTGATGCTCAGGCGCAGGTGTTACTGCAACCGCTACTTTTTTTGCACTAATGACTGGCTCTTTTTTGGCGACAGGTGCAGTCCGGTCAAAATCAGACATGCCTTCAGGCACATTGCGGTAGAACAGGTCTTGTAAATAAGCAGGGGTTGCTTTGAGGCTGCTCCAGGTCTTGTTCCATTTCACCCCAAACGCCAAGGTAAATAGCACCACCCAAAGCACCAGCAGGAAGAATGCTGCACCGTATACTGTCAGCAGTTGTTCCAGACTCTGGCCTAATTCATAGCCAATAATACCGCCGGAAGAATTATCCAGCGTATCAGCAGGGACTTGCCAAAATAAAAACAACAGCGCTGAGGTGGTCAGCAACAGGAAGAATTGCGCAGCATAGCGAAATGGCCGGTTCAGGAAGCTACGCGGCCACCAGACCTGAATCGCTTCCATAAACAGATAGACAGGGATCAGCAGACTTGCCCAACCAAGGAAGCCAAACAAAAGGTCTGCAATCCAGGCACCCGCTACCCCACTGGCATTCGAAACGGTCTGCGTATCACTGGAGATATGCATCCACCCCGGATCAAATGGCGTATAGGTCACTGTTGCAAGAAACAGATAAATCCCAAATGAGACTAAAAATAATGTCATTACTAAGCGCTGTGCATAGGCACTCGACACCGCTGTCATATACTGTCCTGTAACCAATTCTTCATGAATATTCTTTTGCTTCAATGCTTGAAAAAAGCGACGCAATAAAATACATATTATGCACCTGTTCTGTGAAAAAAGATGCACTATTGTGCAAGCACAATGTTACTTATGCTATATAGCCCAAATCGATTTCAATGATCAATAATATCGACTTTAATCTCACACCACTGTTATACAGTTTCACGTATAATTCAATAAATTTCTAAATAAAAAAGGATACAGCTGATGAGCGCACGTCACTCACGACTGATTATTTTAGGTTCTGGCCCTGCAGGCTATAGCGCAGCAGTATATGCAGCGCGTGCAAACTTGAAACCTACCCTGATTGCAGGCTTGCAACTGGGCGGTCAGCTGACCACGACGACTGACGTCGATAACTGGCCGGGTGATCCCGAAGGTTTGACTGGTCCCGCATTGATGGAACGTATGCAGGCACATGCAGAGCGTTTTGGCACTGAAATCGTGTATGACCATATCAATGAAGTGGATCTTAGCCAGCGCCCGTTCGTGTTAAAAGGCGATATGGAAGAATTCACCTGTGATGCCCTGATTATCTGTACCGGTGCAACTGCCCAATACCTCGGTCTGGAATCTGAAGCAGCCTATATGGGTCAAGGTGTCAGTGCTTGCGCAACCTGTGATGGTTTCTTCTATAAAAACCAGAAAGTTATGGTCGTAGGTGGTGGTAATACCGCTGTTGAAGAAGCGTTGTATCTATCTAATATTGCTTCTCACGTGACTCTGGTTCACCGTCGTGATTCACTACGTTCTGAAAAGATCTTGCAAGATCATTTATTTGCCAAAGAAAAAGAAGGCAAGATCAGCATTATCTGGAACCATCAGGTCGATGAAGTTCTAGGCGATGCACAATCTGGCGTGACCTCGGTTCGTCTTAAATCAACTCAAGATGACTCTACTCAAAACGTTGATGTGACGGGTATGTTTGTGGCGATTGGTCATAAGCCAAATAGCGCCATGTTCGAAGGCCAGTTAGAGCTTCGTGACGGCTATATCCAGGTGCAAAGCGGTACTGCAGGTAATGCAACACAAACTTCCGTACCGGGTGTATTTGCAGCAGGTGATATTGCGGACAGCATTTATCGTCAAGCCATTACTTCTGCGGGTTCAGGCTGTATGGCTGCGCTGGATGCAGAAAAATATCTTGATGCGATGGGTAAACTAGACTAAGCAGCAAGAATAAAAAAGCCGTCCATTATGGGCGGCTTTTTTATTGCTAGAATGAGATGATGATTTATCTATAGATTTATGTTGGGTCTGCCATGTCTTTACTTCCTCCCTCAGAATTCATTTTTCCCAATCCGGTCGAGGTTGATCCTGAAGGTGAAGGATTGATTTGTATTGGTGCAGACCTCTCCCCTTCCACACTTTATGAAGCCTATACGCATGGATTATTTCCATGGTTTTCAGAAGGTGATCCGATTTGCTGGTGGAGTCCGGAACCACGCTGCATTATTCGCCCCGAAGATTATCATCCAAGCAAATCCCTGCTACGCAATATGAAAAAGCAGGACTATAAAATTACGGTCAATCATGCTTTTGAAAGAGTGATTCGTTCCTGCTCCCTACCCCGTGCTTATGCAGACGATACCTGGATCAGTGAAGATATTATCGCAGGCTATTGCGACATGTTCGACGCAGGATATGGCTATAGCATTGAGGTCTGGGATGAAGATCGCGTCGTCGGTGGACTTTATGGTGTGACCATCGGTCAAGGCTGTTTTGGTGAATCTATGTTTAGTACGCAAACCGATGTTTCTAAAATGGCTTTCTATACCTTAATGCTGATTGGACAGGAAAATAAACTACCCTGGATCGACTGCCAACTGGTGAACGATCATCTGTTAAGCCTGGGTGCCTGCACACTTTCTCGCCAAGTTTATCTTAATTCTTTACAAGATATTGTAAAAAAGCCTGCGATTGATTGGAAAAAGTATCAGGAAGGTGTATTTTCAAGTAAAACAATAGCGCAAAACACGCGCTTAAGTGAATGAAAATAACAGAGGGTAGTTGTTATGAACTCTTATCAGCCAAAGGCCCTACTGAACGATTTACAGTATTATATTACGCCGCCGCATGATTGTAGCTATTTGCCCAACAAGTCGGCGCGCATGGTTTTTCTGGATCCTGCACATCGAATTGATGTAGTCACTTTATCGGAACTGTCACGTACCGGTTTCCGTCGCAGTGGTGATTTCGTCTATCGCCCCGAATGTCATCTGTGTCGTCAATGCCTATCTTCGCGTGTGCCTGTCGCTGAATTCCGCATGAACAGTTCACAAAAAAAAGCCTGGAAACGTAATCAGGATCTGGTGATAAAAATTACCAGTCCAGATCACGCCGGGGACCTACATTATGCGCTGTATGAACGCTATATCAATGAACGCCACGCAGATGGCGATATGTTCCCACCCACCCGGGATCAGTTCGAAAAATTTTTATTGCAAAGCTGCACCGACAGCTTCTTTCTAGAATTATGGCAAGGTGAGCGTCTAATCAGTGTTTCAACCTGTGACTTGCTGGATGATGGCATTTCTGCCGTCTATACCTTCTTTGACCCAGATGAAAATCGCCGCTCACTTGGTGCTTTTGCAATCTTGAAACAGATTGAACATGCACAAAAGCTGGGCTTACAATTTATCTATCTGGGATATTGGGTGCCGCATTCTAGCAAAATGAATTACAAATCTCAGTATCTGCCACTGGAACTCTTGATCGATGGACAATGGCGACGCTTAAATCATGCCCTAAGTGCCACGGAGATTCAGCACTTGGGAAACTCATTAATGACGACCTTACCCAGCGGATGGAATCACCAGATTATTAAATAAGGTCGTCAGTTTGTATTATTTAAATAGACTAGCAAAATCATCCGTACATGCTTTTACCATAATGATGGCATGTTCACGGCTTCCGTTGGCATTTGGATAATAGTTCTTGCGCAGATCAATCTGATGAAAGCCTGATTTTTCATATAGCTTGATCGCAGCCTGATTACTCTCGCGTACTTCCAGGAAAATCTGTACCGGATTATTTTTTAGCATCGCCACTGAAGCCTCCAGCAACTGATAGCCCAAGCCCTGACCTTGCTGTGCCGGATTAATTGCCATGAGCAATAAATTGGCTTCATCCAGCACTGGTTGTAAAATACAAAATCCGGCCACCTGCCCTTGCACTTCAATCACGGTACTTTGATAAGCCGTTACAGCATCTTCGAACTGTTTTAAAGTCCAGGGATGTGATTGAACCGATCTCTCAATCTTTGCAACGGCTTCTACATCCGCTGCTTGCATTAAACGAATCATCTTCGTTCATCTTATATAGAATCAACCTCCGCATTATAGAAACTTCATCCAAAAAATCGAGCAAAAAAAAGAGCGATTTCAGTCGCTCTTCAATATTCAGTTCTGTCACAAACCCAATTTAGCTTTCCAGATCGCCAACAGTTGATCTGTATGATGATCATTCGGATGGAATCCCGGTTTAAAATACATCAGCATTTCTTTCGCCATACCGGTAATGACCCCTTTAGAAGGACTATAGGCATAGGTATAAATGGCTTTTAAGGACTCAAGATTAAACTGCTGATCCTGTTTGAGCAATCGCGCAAGGAAATAACTTTGCACCACAAATAAGGTTGCCATTGCGATGACCAAGGATGAAGTACGCAGTGCATAGGCTTTTAGGCCTTTGCCAAAAACTCCTTCAAAGACATCATATGCAACTGCCTTATGTTCATTTTCCTCGATAGCATGCCATAACCACATGGTTTTCATGGTTTCATCTGTCATCAATTCCTGAATGTGGCTATTGGTCAAAAGCTGTGAGGCAATGGTTGCAGTGAAATGCTCAAGTGCCGTAGTTGCAGTCAAATCTACCATTTCTTGGGTAATTCCCACAGGCTTACCCAGTTTAGCCATGACTTTACGTGTCGTTTGAATGACTTTATCGGTATAACGATCAAGCGTCTCGACATCATGCCCATGTTTTTGCGCAGAAGCATTAAAGCCGATATGCTCGTGAGTATGCATGGCTTCCTGACCAATAAAAGCAGAAATTTCTTTTTGTAATGCTTCATTATTGGCAATTGCAGGATGGTTACGTACCGCGCGGACTGAATCTATAAAAAACTTTTCACCTGCTGGAAATAGCGCAGATAATGCGGTCATAAAATGAGTGAGACCTGCTGAACCATTCATCCAATATTCCGGTACAGCATCAAAATCAAAGTTCATGCGACGAACTGGAAAACTAGCACCCGCACGATTGGTAATATTTACTTTCGCATTCATGTGACCACTCCCATCAGGCCAACCCAGGCCCAAAAATGTAATATTCATATTCTTATCTGTATATTACGTGGTAATTTTTTTTACATAAGTGCAGTTTAGGTCAAGCCGATATCAGATAAGGACAGCTTTTGAAATCATTGTCAGACAATTTATTTTTAGTTTTATAAAAGTTTGAATCAAAAAAAAGCGCCTCAAAGAGGCGCTTTTCTTACACAATCAGCGATTATGCAGTTACTTTAGCAACTACACCAGCACCAACTGTACGACCGCCTTCACGGATCGCAAAACGTAGACCTGGGTCCATTGCGATCGGGTGGATTAGCTCTACTGACATCTCAAC